>CANRDV010000025.1 GCA_947629475.1 uncultured Bacilli bacterium | reverse complement strand
TGCAGCTGTAGTTTAGTGGCTCGAATATGGCCTTGCCAAGGCTAGGACGCGGGTTCGATTCCCGTCAGCTGCTCCAAATTGTTTATCAAGTCGAACTTAAAGTTCGATTTTTTAATGTAAAAATGAAATATAAATGTTAATATAGAAACTGATAAAAAAATTTCTTACTATATAGTTATATTATAACATTACTTTATTAATTATGTCTATATCTCTTATTTGTTCAAATACTAAGGTAGGGGTCTGCAACTCCAAAGCCATTACTTAAAATATAATTCATAAACCAACTAGTCTTATTAATAGTACATTATCATTTAAATTTTACTATATCATAAACTTTACTATTTAAAATATTAAAAGGTAAACATAACTTATATTATATTTACCTTTAGTTTAACTTATTTATTTTTTCTATTATAATTTTCTTCAAGACTAATCCAATGATTAATATTTTCAGAATTATAACTAATATGTCTTTCCTCTAAAAAGTCTTTTAATTTCCTTATGTTGTTTGTAGCAGTTTTCAAAGCCTCACTTATAGTATCAGGTCCAAATCCATTTTCATTGGAAACATATAAATAATTTTTTAAAGCATCATTGATTGCAAATTCAATGCTTGATTGTATAAGTTTAATATTATCTTCACTAAGTTGCTCAGTTACATCAGGAAAAGCTTCAAATAATTCACTACAAGTAAAAGGTTGTAAAGCATATTTTATTATTTTTCTTCTTTCAACAGCATGAATTTTACTTATGTTTAATTTTTCCATAACAACACTAATTACTTCTATTGAAGGAATTCCCCTATTCTCAATTTTATATTTTTGAATTATTTCATAAGAAAGGGTTACCCTTTCAGAAAATGGAATGTTATTAATTTCTTCTTTTGATAAATTATTTCCATATTTTAATAATCCCATATTTATAATTTCATCAATTTTTTTCATATTATCTCCCTCACAATGCTAATTATACCACAATATCAAAGAAAAATCAAGTTTTTTGTATCTTTAAGCATATTTGATACAAAATATTAACTTATTTTTACTATTTATACATCTTAATTAACTTAGCAATATAATCCTTATAACTAGTAAACTCACTAGTTTTATTAATACTATTTACATAATTAATTCTTCCATATAAATTATTTAAATATTGTTTAGTATCACTTATATCTAATCTTTCTAAATGGGATTTTAACCCAAACTTCTTGATATAATATACTTCTTGTCTTATTTTACTTCGATATTTCGAATTTACTTGAACCTTATTATTTACAACTAAACCTGTTACAGTTTCTCTTTTAGAATTAGTAAGAATAACTGTTTTCTGATTATTTAATCTAAGTCCTAATTTATATAACATCTTTCGAACTTTAATAATAATATCTGTTGGATTAAAATCACCTGAAAAGGTCATATCATCAGAATATCTTGTATAATCTATCTTATTTAAAGTACAATACTCCCCTATTTCTTCATCAAAATCTTTCATAATTAAATTAGATATATAAGGAGAAATATATAAGGAGAAACATATAAGGAGAAACACTTGCTCCTTCCGTTAAATGGTCTTCATAAGTACAAAGATAAGTTAAAATCATTCCAACTGACTTAGGAAAATATTCAATTGGAAAACAAGCATTATAAATATCTATAAATCTAATACTTTCAAAGAAATTTTTAATATCTAATTTTAATATTATTTTCTTATTTACATGAGGAGTTGCATTATCTTTTAAAGATATTCCTTTATGGTAAGCTTTAGCATATTTAGATATTTCTTTATTATTTAAAATATTAAGAAGTATATTTTTATGTATTTCTTTTAAAAGACTATTAGGTTCATAGATAGTTCTATAACCTCCATTTCTTTTATTTATTTTATATACTTTATAATTATTTTCTTTATTATTACTAATAGCATAGATAGTTTTCAAATATTTTTCACGACTCTTGCATTTAAATAAATTAAGAGATAGTAAAAATTCATTACATTCTTTTATACCGATGTACTTCCACATTTTTACTACCTCCCTTTGAGTACTTATGATATTATAATATGGAAATGGGCTGTAGCGAAGCGTAGCACTACATGAAATGTAGTATAGCCCTTTGAAATATTATAATTATAATATCTTAATTAATTTTGTCCCTTAACGACTCGTTAAAGTAGGAATAACTCCAATCACTACTCGAATAGTATTATAACATTATTTTCTTCTTTTTACTACTATTTTTAAAATTATTAAAATAATTACTATTAAAATAAGTATTATTAAAAGATAAGTTAAAATATGATTATCTTCTTTATAAATATTTGAATTAATTTCTAAACATTCACTTATATCTTTATTATTTCTAATTTTAGAAATAAGATTACATTGCTTATCACTATCTTGATAAGATTTTAGAACATTTTTTAATTTATCTTTAGTCTTTTCATTAAATCCCACAAAGTAATTAGAACCTATAACTATTAAAGGAAGATTATCTTTTTTTATCTTTAATATTTCTTTTACTTTATTATATAATTCTTTATTATCATTAATACTTATATATTCTTTAGTAATATCATCCTTATCTTCTAAATAAGAATCTAACCAACTTCTAGTTGTAAGTGATTCTTTATTATCATCATAAAAGAAATTAACTCTTACTTTATTTGTATCTGTTGCATTAGTTACTACTCCATCTACACTAGATGGATAGAACATAATTATAAATAATAATATTATTAAAATCTTTTTCATAAATTTCTCCTAAACTAAAAGGTGTGGTATATCACACCTTTACGATTGTTTTTCTTCTATAACAACTTCCTTTGAAGAACCATCAGTATAAGTTACATTTAACTTATCTTTAAAGGAACTATAAACTTTAAATTTAAGACCACTTGCATCTTGATTAGAAGTTGTATCTATTTGAACTTTAGCATCTTTAACACTACTTTTTGAAGTCCAAATATTAGCTAAATCAAATGTTATATTAGAACCCTCTGGCATAGCCTTTGTTTTGATTAAATAACTTTCAGAATTTTGATTTATTAAAGTTGCTTCTCCTATTCTAATACTAGTACTTGCTGCTATCTCTTTAAATTTAAAGTAAGCAATAGGATTATTGTTATCAATAAAATCATTTCCTGAAAAATTTAAAGTAGTACCACTGATTTTATCAAATTCTATAAAGTTCTTTACATCACTACCTTCAAATTCATTATAGAAGATAGTAGTTGTTGTCGTTTCACCTTCATAATGTAAAATACTATTCCATGTACCAGATTCAATACTGAATTTTGATTCACTTGCTCTAAAATCTGTAACACCTGATGCAATAGTTACGACATCTCCTATTACTCCTTTAACTGGAGCACCTATTATATTAATTTCTTCAAAAATTACATATGAAGAATTAACTTTAATTTTTCCTTGTATTGAACCAACAATATCCGTAGAACCATTTTTAACACCTGTAATAACAAGTTTCTTTTCTTTAGATAAATCAGTTCTTTCTATTACTAATTCATCTTGAAGCACAATGTTACCAGTTACAATAATTGTTGTATATTTTGGATTTTGAATTGCACTCTTTAAAGCTCCTTCATTTGAGACTTCTGTAACGTGATCTTTATAAGTTACTTTATATTCAGCACCATAAGATATATCACTCGTTGGTATAGGAACACTACCAGTTGCATGTTTAGTTTCATAATCAAAACGCCAATAAGCAATTTCATAAGTAACATTATTGTCACTATGCTTAGTTAAACCTTCGATATCTTTAGCAGGTTCAGGTGCAAAATCTCCTGAACTTTCTTTATCATAGTATAAAATATATGTTTTTGGCGAACCTGTAATACCTCTATCAGCTGTATAACTCATTTTAATCCATCTATTAGCAACATCAGCACTTAAATAATAATGTTTATAATTATAATCAGCCTTATCTTGTTTTAAATCTCCAATAGGGTTTGCATTGTTAAATACATTTGGATTTTGCTCTAATCTTTTATCGTAAGTTATAATTTCTTGAACGGTTGTTGCAGGAGCCTTTGAATTATCTGCTCTTGTTAAATTAACAGTAGTTCTTATATTATCTCTTGGAACTTTAACAGCTGGATTGTCATACTTTTCATTTTTGTATGTCATATTAGTTGCTGTATAAGATGCGCCATCTTCTAATTCAACACCGGCTTTAATACATCCTGTTACATTTAATTTATCAGAAGTAAGGGAACCAATACCAGTAACGATAATACCTTCATTAGCATCTGTTAATTTTAAGTTATTAATTACAACCCCTTGATATGTTACTTTAAATATTGAAGAATTAATTGCATCACTAGTTGCAGTTAAAGCCTTACCTTGACCATCTATTGTTACTTTATAGTTAATTTCATGTTGTTTTTTAACATCAAACTCTTTTGTTATATAAATTTTAGGATTTTTAGCATTTAAAGCAGCTTCTAATTCTTCTTCACTTTCAATAGTTACGATATCTGTAGCAAACTTAATTGTATATGTATTAGTAGTATTTTTTAATTTTACAGAATCATCAAGACTTTCAATTGTAATTGTAATATCTTTTTTAAGTTTAACTAAGTTATTTAATAAAGCACTATTATAATCGTCATCACTATTTAAACTCATTACGTTCTTAAATAATTCTTTAAATTCAGTTGAAGCATCAGTTGAAAAATCTTTACTATAACTATTTCCTTCTATCTTGAAAGATTTTATCTCGTTGCCTGCTAAAGCCTCCTCTATTACTCTAGATAAAACGGCATTTAAATCAGATACTTTAGTTTCATAAGCTAAATTCGTGATGGTTATATCATTAGCACTTCTAGAAATTGATAATTTATCTTTAGAAGTAACATTTTCAGTTTTAATCTTTGAATCAATATAACTATCAGCATCAATTGCCCAACGTGCATTTAAAGTAAAGTTTAGATTTTCTGACAAGGTATTTCCAAAAGTAAATGCTTCGTCTTTGTTATCTTTATACCAATAAGCAAATTCATGATAATCATCTTTAGGAGTTAAAACTGGTGCAAGAGATTCGGCAATTTTATCTCCCTCATAAACAGTTTTAACAATTGAATTAGAACCATTCTTATCTTGATATTTAAATGTTATATCACTAGCATATTTAAAATTTAATTTAGAATAAGAAACTGTAAATTCAGAATATAGATAATTATTTTCAGAACCATCATAATCAATAGCATATTTTATTTTTTTATCAGCAGCTTCTCTATTTAGTTTGAATAATACAATCATATATCCTTGGTCATATTCATACCCTTTAGGAGTAACTTCTTTAGAAGTTCCATCACTTGAATATAGTTTAACAGTCCATTTTCGATTTGCTTTTTGTGCCTCAGGTACTTCTATTTTAAGCGGAACATAGTAGCCTTCAAGTTCATCATAACCAGCAGCACTTTCTAAAGTTTGTTCTTTTACTGTTCCTGTTAACTCTTTATTAGTATAAGTTATATCATTAATAAAATCAAAACCAAAGTTTTTTAAATCTTGTTTATCAGTCTCATGAAGTTCACTATCACTCTTTATAACGTTAACAGTTGAAGTATCTGATGCTTTTTGAAGATTTAATTTTTCCCAATTAATTGTAATGGTATAAGGAGCATATTCTTCCCCACTATCATCCCAATCAAGGGTAATTGTAAATGTCTTCGTACTAGTATTTAAAGCTTTTAAAATATAAAGTTTTTTACTTGCATTGAAATCATCTTTGTTGATTGTAACAGAATTGTTGGAAGTATCAATAAATTTAACTTCACTACCTGATGCTGAACCTAACTCTGTATTAATTTCAATTCCTAGAAAGAAAACAGCATTTTTAAAGTTTGTTGATAAATCCCCACCTGTAAATTTACTACTAGCAACTCTTGGTAATAAACCTGAAACAGATACCTTTCTTGCATCACTAGGGTCGATTGAGAAATCAGTCAAATATCCTGCTTCTTTTGTCCAACCATTCCAATTTTGACTATCATAATCACCATCTAAACTCTTTACTGTAAATATAGACATCTTTTCAAATTTAATTTTACTATAATCTAATTCATAAACAACAGGTAAATATTTATTTTCATCACCATCTAAATCAACTTTATAATATATTTTGCAATTACTTGCTTCTTCACAAGTTGGATGACTAGTATCAAATCTATATAAAGCCGTCATTGTATCTTTATCAAATTCTGTAGAACCTGATTTATCTGTATTACCATCTTTAGCTGTAACTTCTTTAATTACTACTTTAGAAGTATCGATATTAGAAGGTAAATTAAATTTTAAGTCAAAATAATATCCATTTCTATCTTTACCACTAAATAAAGCAGAATCTGTTAAAGTTTGTTCAACTAATACTCCATCATTTAAAGTACCAGTTAAATCTTTATTATCTATTTTAAGGTTTTGATTAAGACTGCTTAGATAACCACCTTTATTAATTCCAGCTATTTGGGTTGAAACTTCAGAATCTACTTGGAAATCTAATTTACTATAATCAAGAGTATATTCGGTTTTACCATATTCTAAAGCATCTCCATCAATATCAACAGTTATAACTATTTTTCTTTCATTAATTGGTGTTTCAGGACTAACAGCAAATAGAACTAATAAGCCTGGTGTTTTGCCTTCTTCATTAGGTTTAACATCAAAGTTAGCAATTGTTGCATTAGTCGTATTTTTATATCCTTCTATAGTAACTTTTGTATTATTAGTTGCATCAGGAACTTCAATAACATATGCAAAGTAATAACCTGTTTTATCATCTCCACTGAAAACACTATCATCAATCTCTGTCTTATAAAGAAGACCTGTTACTTCATTATTTTCTATTTTAAAGTTTTCACTATGAGCACTATTGCTTGTAAAATTATAATTATTTAAAGCCTCAGTATAGTCACTTCCAATTTCACTAGTTAAATTAGCTTCACTCGTTTCTCCATAATACTTACCATCAATAAAGTAAATATTTAATTCTTTACTTGGGTCTAACTTTTCATTTCCAACTAGATTATCAGATACTTCCCATTTTCCAGTTAATTCAAAGTTATTTAAAATTGGTACTATTTTTTGAACATTCATAGCCTCTAAATTAGGAGTACCATCAGGTAAAACTTCTGGAGCATCAATGCTTTTGGCAGCAAGCATAATATCCTCAGTTTTTAAAATATATTCTGATGTAAACGCATAACTTCCTATTACATAAACATATTGAGCACTTGGTTTTAAAGTTAATGCCTCTTGTCCTAACTCATCTATATTCATCTTTTTAGCATTTACACTTAAACTAGTTAGAAAGACTAGAAGTCCTAATACCATTAATTTTATATACTTTTTCATGATTTACCTCCTATTTAGTTGTAACTTTAAGTGTTTTAACACTTCCATCACTTAAAGTTATTGAAGCTTTGTTATCACTTACAACATCATTTCCAGCAACAGTTGGATTAGTTGATGCTACTTTTCGATATTCTTGATTATTTAAAACAAATCCCTTATAATCTTTAAACTCTACACTATCTCTCAATACTTTATAATAATATTGATAAGTTTTACTCAATCCTTCTAAAGAAATTTTTGTTAATTCTAATTCATAAACATAATCTTCAACTGTAACTTCATAAGTTGCTGTTACCCCATTTTTACTAGTTACCGTAATTACAACTTTACCAGGTTTTAATCCGGTTACTATTCCATTTTCTGAAACAGTTGCAATTTCTTCATTACTACTTTTCCAAGTAACACTTTTATCTTTGGCATCACTTGGTGTAATTTCAAGATTTAATTTAATACTACTATTAATTTTAACTTTAGAATCTCCACTTATCTTTAATCCTGTTACTTCTTTAATTGGTTCATCAGGTGTATCAGGGTTACTTGGAGTACTTGGATTATCAGGTTTAGTTGTACCTCCTGGATTTTCCTCTGGTTTAGATGTTCCTCCTCCACTTGGGTTTTCTTCTGGTTTAGAAGTACCACCACTTGGATTTTCTGGATTAGTGGTTTCTCCTCCAGGATTACTTGGTTTATCAGTCTCTTCTGGTTTAGTACCTGGAGTTGCCTCTCCTCCATTACCTCCAGTTGATGGTTTATTATTACTTCCTGGGTTACTACTTGGTTTATTAGTAGTTCCTGAATTATTATTAGATGTTCTCTTTGTTATTGTAATTACAATTGTTGTTGTAACTCCATTTTCCGTAGTTGCAGTAATTGTAACTTTACCAGGTTTTAATCCAGTTACTATTCCATTTTCGGAAATAGTTGCTATACTATCATCACTACTCTTCCAAGTAATTTTTTCTTTTGTTGCATTACTAGGATTAACTTTTATACTTAACTTAATGCTTCGTCCAACCATCACTGAACTTGCACCAGTTATTTCAATACTATCTATTTTAACTTTTTCTTTTGTAACTAAAACTTCTAATTGTGTACTATACTTACCATCTTTTGTTTTAATTGTAATTGTAACCTTACCATCCTTTAATGCTTTAATAACTCCAGTACTTGAAACAGTTGCAATACTTGTATCACTTGATTCATATACTAAATCTGTATCCTTAACTTCATCAGGTAATAAGGAAATAACGATTTTCTCTTCATCTCCAATTACTAAATTTAAACTTTCATTATCAAGTATAATACTATCAACTTTCCATTTAGCAATTAAAGTTATATCTTTAGTAATCTTTGTATCAAAATCAAAGATAGTATCATCTAAATACCAATTATCAAATAAATATCCTTCTTTAGTTGGATTATCTGGTTTTTCAACTTTTTCTCCCTCTTTAACTTTAACACTTGGAATACTACTTCCACCATCACTATCAAAAGTAACTGTATATTCCCTACTACACCCCTTAATTAGAAATAAAATTATAATTAAAAAAACTAAACCTATTATAATTCCAACTATAATTTTAATATTCTTTGATGATTCATTATTCATAAAAAACTCCTTCTTTCATTAATATACTTATATTAAATATATTATTCCTTCCTTATTCAAATTTTACCATATTTCGACATACTAAGTCAATCAAAAAAAGCATTTTCCAGAAAAAGTCAAAAAATATGACGCCGTCATAATAGCATCCATGCAAAAATGTATTTACATTTTTGAAACAAATTTTAAATAAATATAAAATAGTCAAAGTTACCTTAAACTTTCTTTATTTAACTAATCTCTTACTTCTACTTTCTAAATTAACTAATTTATTTTCATAATAACTAGTTATATCTTTAGGAACTTTATTATCATAATATATATTCCATTTATCTAATAAATTTTCTATATTATTATCAAAATACATTAAAATATTAATAATTATTTCTTTAAAAGCTATAATTGGGTCTTTAGAAAATTTAACAACACTATAATCATCTTGATTTTTAATTAACATACAATAACCAACATCTTCTATATAATCTATTCCAACAATTCTTTTAGGTAAAAAACTTTCTTCTCTTAATCCAAATACTTTCGTTGAAAAACTTTCTATTAAATCATGAATCTTAATATCTTTATCTAATTCTTTATCATTAGGTAATCTTTCAACAAATTTACTTTTAAACTCTCTATCTTTTATATTATATAAATCATAACTTTCATACTCTTTTAACATAACTATACTCCCTCCATTACTAATTTTAATTTCTTTTCGGGACTTCCTAAAGATAAAACATATTCACTACTTCCAACAACATGTTCTTGTAAAATAGAGGTATCAGTTACTTTCATATTATAATTATAAGTTGGTATTAAGATATATTTTGATTCTAATACTTCAACTAATTTATCTTCATTTAACCTTATATTATATTTCTTATAATACATATCTGATTTTAATAATAAATCATAATCTGTATTAATATTATTTTCTCTTAATAAAGATACTAACTTAAGTAATCTCTCTTTAGCTTCTTTCTTATGAAAATCTCCTACTTCATTATACATAATATAATCATATAATAAAGAAATTACTATATTAAAAGATATCATACTTAAAGAAACTGGAAGAAAAGACTTATCTAAAGCTGATGGAATACTCCCTATAATACCAATAGGTATTCCAAATCCTATCCAGTATTTCTTATAAGTTCTAACTATCTTCATAGTCCCATAAGGTTCACTAGCATTCTTAATTTCATTAATTAAATCATAATTAATTACTAATTTCATAACCCTCATCTCCACAAGGCATGATTATATAATAAATTATATTTAAAGTCAAGAAAATTTATATTTTAAAAACTTCAAATTATTATCTTTTTTTAGAATTTAAAACTTCATTATCTTTTAATTTATGTTTAAAATTACTAACTATACTTTGATAAGTATAATCTTTATTCTTAAATAAACCTGCAACAGGGTCTGGTTTAATACCTTCGAATCTTAAATCAACACTACTAATAACTTCTAAATTAGCTTCTGGATAAAAGTAAAAATTATCTTTCTCGTCTTCATCATGTTCAAATGCTAAAATCAAATTATCATAATAATAAATAAAATCTTGATAAGGAAAATTAATGTCTAACCCCTCATCACTTTTAAACTTAACTACTTTATTTCCTACATATTTAGCTTTTTCTATATAAGTTTTTAAACTTATATAATTATTATTAAAATATTCTAATGATACTTCTATCTCACTTTTAGAAATACTACTATATAAATTAACAATATCATTCTTATTCTTCATAATAACTATATCACCAGTTAATCTATTTATATAAATAGGTAAATCTATTTTATCTAATAAATCTTTCTCTTCTTTAATATTAATAAAATTAATCTTATCAAATATAGGTAAATAATTATAAATAGTTTTATCATCTAAAACATCAAGATAAAAATATACTAAATTTAATAAATCATCATCTTTATTATTACTTTGATTATATTTATAATCAAGCATTTTCCTTAAAGACTTTTTAAGTTCAACAACATACTTTTTATTCTTAGATTCACTTAATTTAATAGTCCTTGCTTTTTCTAAATCCTTTTTAAAATCTTTAGCTAATTTACGTGTTTTCTTTAATTCTTCTTCTATTTTTTCAATTTCTAAATCAACATTATCCATCTTTTACCATCTCCTACTATAACAAGTATAACAATAAAATAACATCTTGTCAATTAAATGTGTAAAGTTTACAATTTATAAAATATATGGTATTATATTATACGAGGAAGTGGTAATTTGAAAAAAATAGTTAAAAAGATAAAAAATATATTTAATAAGAAATATAAATTTAAAGTAAAAAATAAATTCTTTTATAACTTTATTTATTTAACTTTAGTAATTTTTATAATTGAAATGGTATTTAAAGGTATTAGTCATCAAAATATCTTTGATATATCTAGTATGCGTATTTTAATGGGATTAATATGTTTAAACTCTTTAATTAGTTATATAGAATTATTTATTAAACAAAAACATGTTTTTAAGATTAATTTTATTTTAATAATAATACTTACTATTTATAGTTTCTTACAAGCTGGTTTTAATAACTTCTTAGGAGTTTATATATCATTTAATGTTACTAGTCAGGCTGGTGCAGTTACTAGTTATATAATTGAATTTTTTAAGAGTTTTTATTGGTATTATTACTTTCTTTTATTTCCTTTAATATTTGTTATTATTTATAATATTTTGTTAAAAAAAGAAATAATAGAATTAGACTTTAGTGATAAGTTATATAAAACAAAGAATTTTTTTATTACTTTAGGATTAATCTTAGTTTTTAGTTTTCTATATGATGTTAGTATCTCTATTGATGCTTTTCAAAATAAACTTCAAACTATATCAAATAAAGAATTATTTAGAAATCCTACTAATCCTAGTATTGCTATTAAACAATTTGGAACAACTATGTATGCAATTTTAGATATTAAAAATGTTTTAACGGGAGTTGAGAATGAAACTATTGAAAATACCATTAGTTATGAACAAGACCCTAATTTAGAAATAGATGATTCTAAATGGTTAGAATTAATTGAGAAAGAAGAAAATCCAATTTTAAATAATTTAAATGATTATTTTATTAATAATAAGTATACAGGAGAAAATAGTTATACAGGTTTATTTGAAGGAAAGAATTTAATTGTTATTATGATGGAGTCTACGAATAATATTTTTATCAATGAAGAGTTATATCCTAATTTTTATAAATTACTTAGTGGTGGTTATTATTTTAAAAATAATTATTCTCCAAGAAATTCTTGTGCAACCGGTAATAATGAGTTAAGTGGAATGATTGGTCTTTATTCTATTTATAATAAATGTACAGCTAATACTTATAAAGATAATTTATATCCTGAGAGTATCTTTAATTTATTTAATCGGAAAGGATATAAAACGATGTCAATGCATGATTATACGGAAAAGTATTATGCTAGACGGGAAATTCATACAAATATGGGAAGTGGTCATTACTTTGATGTTGATGATTTAGGTTTAAGATATAATGTTCCTGGTGAAGAATGGGCAAGTGATGAAGATTTCATGGGTGAAGTTGTTAAAATCTTAAATAATTATAATGATAATACGCCTTTTATGACTTGGCTTACAACAGTTACTCCTCATCAACCTTATGGTAAAAGTGAATATGGAGATAAGTATTTAGATTTATTTGATGACCCAAAGTATGATGATTATAACATTAAATTAAAAAGATATATGTCCAAACTTAAAGTTGAAGACAAAGGTCTAGGAGTTTTACTTAAAGGTTTAGAAGACCAAGGTAAACTTGATGATACCGTTATAGTTTTATATGGAGACCATTACCCTTATGGACTTTCAAATAGCATTTTAAAAGAAGCAATACCTGATGCTGGAATGGAAAAGTATGAAAATGAACGAGTACCATTTGTTATTTGGTCAAGTGATTTAGAAGCTAGAACTTTTGATAAATATACATCTTATGTTAATATCTTACCTACCATTGCTAATTTATTTAACTTAGACTTTGACTCACGTTATTATACTGGAAATGATTTATTTGATGATACTTATGAAGGATTAGTAATATTCGCAGATTCTTCTTGGAAAAATAAATATGCTTTCTATGATGCTAGTACTAGTAAAATAACTTATTATACAGATAAAGTTTATCAAGTTGATGATTTAATCAAAATAAATGAAATAGTTGAAAATAAGATTAAATATAGTAATTTAGCTATTCAACATGATTATTTTAATTATTTATATAAAGCTTTAAATGATTAATTTCTTTAAAGTTTTTTCTTTACTTTATATTTTATTCATGATACAATTAGTTTGTAAAGGAGATATATATGGAAGATAAAATAAGTATAAATTGTCAAAGTAGTATTCGAATAGATGAAAATAAAGTTATTTACTTTGACCCATTTAAAATTGAAGAAGAAAGAAGGGATGCTGATTTAATATTTATTACGCATGACCACTTCGACCATTTAGATATTAGTTCAATTGAGAAGATTATGAAAGATGATACAATTATTATCATACCTTTAAGTATTAAAGATAAAGTTAATTTCAAAAATATTATAACAGTTAGTCCCAATAATACTTATAATATAGATGGATTATCTGTTAAAACCGTATCTAGTTATAATAAAAATAAAGATTTTCATAAGAAAGAAAATAACTATGTTGGTTATCTAATAACTATTAATAATAAAGTTATCTATGTATCAGGTGATACCGATTTTATAGATGAACTAAAAGATATCAAATGTGATATAGCTTTAATTCCAATTGGCGGTACTTATACAATGGATTATCTTGAAGCAAGTAAGTTTATTAATTACATTAAACCTAAAGTAGTAATTCCTACTCATTATAAAACAATTGTTGGTACCTTAGAAGATGGAATTAAATTTAAAGAATTATTAGATAATAATATTAAATGTATTTTACTAATTAAATAGGAGGAATATGCTAACTAAAAAACAAAGAGAATTTTTTAATTTAATCATTAACTGTTATAAAGAAACTAAAAGTTTCCCTACTCTAACTTTATTAAAAGAAAAAGGTAACTATAAATCATATAATTCTATTTATAAATATTTAAATGTTTTAGAAGAAAAAGGTTATATAAAAAAAGATAAGTATTCTAAAAAAATTACTTATATTCTTAGTAACATTGATAATGAAACTATCTTAAATATACCAGTTGTAAATGATAATACTTTTTATAAAATAGCTAAAGAATATTGTTATAAAAATATTGATTATTTAGCTTATAAAATTCATGATAATAATCTTAAAAGTGAAAATGTTTTAAAAAATGATTTATTAATAATTGAAAAACGTCTTTTAAAAGCTAATAATAAATTAGTTTTAATATTAAAGAATAATAATTATTATATTTATAAATATACTAAACAAAATGAATTTGTTTATCTTTCTAATGATAAAGAAAGTTTTATTTTAAATGATAGTATTAAAGTAATAGGTAAAGTAATCACTTTAATTAGGAAACTTACATTCCAAACTCTTGATTAATTCTTCTTCAAGAGTTTTTTTAGGCTTTAAAATAAATAAGTTATAAATTATATTAGCAAGAAATATCTTCTTATCAACATATTTAATATTATCATTTAAATAATTAGAAATATTTAACATAGTTATATCATAATATAAGTTTTCTTGACTTAAATATAAGTTATTTCTAACATTAACTTCTTCTATAAACTTTTTTCTATCACTTACTAATTCTTCAACTAAATTTTTATTAAGTTCTAAGAATTTATCTCTTAAAAGATAAAATTTATTCTGAGGTTTAGGAATAGCTAATCTTCTCATTACTTCATAAACAACATCATTAGGTTTATTAAAGAAACGTATATCAAAATAACTACCTCTTTCACCATCAGCAACTGCATAATTACCATATTCACCTTTAATAATTATTCCACAATCAATATAGCCATTCAAAGAATAAGGAACATCTTCCTTATCACATTCATATAGTCTTAATAAAGCATCTATATAATTTAAATATTTTTTATCTTCCATAATATCACTTTCTTATAACTTTATCTTCTGGCTTTTTAACTAATAAAGATGCTATTAAAAATTGCATTTTATTATCTAATATTTTAGAATCTATTTTTCTATCTACTAACTCTATAATACTAAAAATAGCCATCATTTTTAAATTTTCATAATCAAAATGTTTACTAATTTCGGGAATTGTTTTTAAGAAATTTTCATCTTTTAATAATTTTTCAACATAGTCAATGTTCTTTTCTAAGAATTTATCTCTTATTCTTTCAAAGTCATTTGTTTTATAGTTAACTCCAGATATTTCTAAAGCAGTATAGACTGCTTCATTAGGAGTTTTAACTGCTTTTAATATTCTTTCTCCTATAGCAACTATATAACTATTTTCGTTTTCTAAGATACAAATTGCACTTTCTTTATAAGAACCATAACTATAACAATCTAAATCAGTATATAAATTAATTAAAGTTTTAATATATTCATAATGATTATTTTCTTTTTCCATCATAAGTTTCCTTTCAAGAATATTATATAGTTTATTATTAATTTATGCAAGTATTTGACATAAAAGTTGACAAAAAAAGAATAGATTACTCTATTCAATTGCAGTTATTTCAACTTGATAAACTCCATTAGGACTATTAACATCAACTGTATCTCCGACTTTGCTACCTAATAAAGCTTGAGCGATTGGACTTTCGTTTGAAATCTTAGCTTCAAATGGGTCAGCTTCTTGACTACCAACTATTTGGTATTCATCTTCTTCTCCATCATCTACATATTTAATTTTAACCTTATTTCCAATACTAACTTTACTATTGTCTACATTTTCGATGATTGAAACATTTTCAAGTATTTGCTCTATCTTTTTAATTCTTCCCTCAAGCTCTGCTTGTTCATTACGAGCAGCATCATACTCAGCGTTTTCAGATAAATCGCCCAATGCTCTAGCCTCTTTAATAGCTTTAATATTAGCTGGACGTTTTACATTTATTAAATCATCTAATTCTTTCTTTAAATCTTCATATCCTTCTTGAGTTAAATAAACAGTTTTTTTTGTCATTTTGCACCTCCAATTTAAAAACTCCTTATCATTATATTATATTTATTTATAAATGTCAAGACATTTTTCAGTATTAAACTTAATACTAAACTATATGTACATTATAGTTAAATATACCTAAATTAAGTTAAATAAGCTTTTCTTAACATTGAATAGTTTGGTAAATCAATATCTAGTTTCATCTTGATAATTGCATCTGCTTGATTAGCAACTTCAATTGGTTCATTTTTTTCATTATATAAATTAGTTACTTCTAGACTAATTATATCCATATTAGGAGTAATAAATTCTACTTTATCTCCAACTTTGAAATAATTTCTTTGTCTAATTGTATAGATATTATCATTTTTTTCTAAAATAATTCCTAAATAGTCTTGATTAGATATTTCTTGACGACCTGTATAGTATTGGTCTTCAAGATTTGCTTCTTTAAAATAGAAATGGGTACTATTTTCACGATTAGATACTCTTGATAATATCTTTAGTTCTTTTTCTAATAAACTATCAGTTAAGTTATCTTCATAGATGGCATCAATTAATCTTCTGTATGATGATAAAACAACGGCTAAATAGAAAGGTGAACGCATTCTTCCTTCAATTTTAAAACTTTTAATGCCAAGTTCAATCATATCTTTTAGGTAAGATGCCATATTCAAGTCTTTAACAGCCATCGAGAATCTTTCATCTTCTGAATCTATATCAAAACAGAACCTACAAACTTGAGCACAACCACCTCTATTTGAATCTCTATTCGTAAAATAATTTGATAAAACACATCTTCCACTTACAAAAGTACACATGGCTCCATGAATAAATACTTCAATGTCCATGCCAGTTTTCTCAATTATCTCTTTTATACCATCTCTGTCAACTTCTCTTGCTAAGACTACTCTATCTACTTTTTCTTCTTTTAAGAAGTTAACACTTAAATAATTAGTTACACTGGCTTGCGTACTTAAATGAACTTCAACCTTGAAATTACTTTTAATATAACGGACTAAAAATAAATCACTGACAATAAAAGCATCAATTCCTGAGTCTACAACACCTTTTATATAATTATAGACACCCATAATGTCCTCATTATGAAAAACAATATTAAGTGCTAAATAAACTCTTTTACCTAAATTATGAGCAAACTTACAGCCCTCTTTAATATCACTTATACTAAAGTTATTAGCATTAGCTCTTAAACTATAATCTTGTCCTCCTATATAAACAGCATCCGCCCCATATATACAAGCAATTTTTAATCTTTCCAAGTCTCCGGCTGGAGACAATAATTCTACTTTTTCCATTTACTTCACCTTATATGTTGTCTTTAAATAAAAGAAACCATCATTAGTACCAATTAAATTATTCATTTTATTTATTAAATCCTTATCACATAGTTTATTATCTAAATTAAGTTTATATAATTCTAATATTTCTAAGAATAACTTATCATCAATTAAATTATTATCTAAAATAGCATATTCTATTTTATTTTTAAGTTCTATAAAAGCTTTAGTTCCATTTAAAATATCATAAGTTAAAATATTAGTACCTTTATTAGTTTCTTTTAAATAATATTTTTTATCATCTTTACCATGTTCTTTAATAATATGAATATCCCGAGTATCTTCTTTTTCATTATATAAGTAATAATTACTTACTAATTTTCTTTTAGAATGTGAGATAATTGGATGTCCTAGAAAATATACCATTAGTTTGATATTGGTTTTAGCTTCTATTTCTTCGATTTCATCTTTAGTTATCTCAGTCGAAAGATACGCATATTTACAACCTTTATCTTGATAATAATTACAGATATTATAATTAGTTATTAAATGGGTTTGATGAATAACTAAATCAATATTTAAATTTAGTCTTTTAACTATTTCTAAGATAGATAAATCATAAAATAAAATACCTTTTATTTTTAATTTAGAAAGACTAATTAACTTAGTTTCTAAATCTTTTATATCTTTATTGAAGATATTTTTATTAATACTAATAAATAAATCAATATTTTTATATTTATTTAAAATTTCTTCTATTTCCTTAATACTTACTTCATAATAGTTAATACTATAATTTTCTAAACCTATAATAAAAGAATTAGTAAATTCTAAGTATTCATCTAACTCTTTTTTATTTACATTAATAAGTAACATCCTACCCTCTTCTTTCAGTAACGGCAATTCCATCACCTATATCATAGATAGTTGTTTTATATAACATATGGTTTTCTAAGAAGTAAGTGTAGTCTTTTATTTTTCGAACAATTCCTTGAATGTTTTTACTAGGTATTTCTGATTCTTCCATTTCAACATAACCATGGAAATACATGTTATCAGTTATGATATAACCATCTATTCCTAAGTTATTTTCAAAGTGTTCAAAGAAGTCTTTGTTTTTACCTTTAGCTGCATCAATGAAGATTAAATCAAACTCTCCATCTAACTTAACATTTAAAGCATCATTGAAAATTAAAGTTATTCTATCTTCTAAATCAAATTTTTTAATATTTTTTAAAGCTTCCATATATCTTGTTTCATCACGTTCAATGGTTGTTACATGAACATCTTTATCAGCTCTTGCCATCATGATAGCTGAGTAACCAATGGCGGTTCCTATTTCTAATACATTTTTTATTTGTTTCTTGATAATAAATGTTGTTAAGAAATCAATACCATCTTCTTGCATAATTGGAACATTGTTAACCTCAGCATATTCCTTTAAGTCTTTTATATCTGCCATATTCCCCTCCTAATTAATATCCAGCATTTACCTTCTCTAATTCTTTTTTCTTGGCTTCAAACTCACTACTTGTTTTAAAGAAGAATGTTTCTTTAGTTTCAATATTTGAGATAAAGTATAAGTATTCAGTTTCAACACTATTAATAGATGCTTCAATACTATCTTTAGAAATCATTGCAATTGGTCCGGCTGGAAGTCCTTTGAAATCTAGCCTTCTGGTATTATATGGATTAACATCATCATATTCACTTTGTTTAAGTGGTCTTTTATCATCTAATTTTACTCCATATCTCGCGGTTATATCACTTCCTAAGTTCATATCATTTTTGATTCTATTTTTAAATACAGATATAACATTTTTTCTATCATTTGCAAGACTAACTTCCTCTTCAGCAATTGATGCTAAAGTTAATATCTCATGAACATTTAATTTATCTCTTTCAATTTGGGATTTATAAGGTTCAAGAATAATACTCATTTGGTCAAGTAATTTCTTGAAAATTTCGGTAACTGATACATCACGTCCTAAGAAGTTATAAGTATCTGGGAATAAGTATCCCTCAAGTGGATAATAAATATCTTTATTTAAAATATCATCCGTGATAAACCAATAATCTTCAATCAAACTATTTAAGTATTCTTGGTCTTTTAAAGTATCTAGTACATCATCTTCCGTGTTATCAGTATTCTCGGCTATTACTTTAGCAATTTCTCGAAAGTTAATTCCTTCTTTAAAAGTAATAGTTATCTCTTCGTCATTTATAATATTACCTTCTCTTAAAGTTTTAACTATTTCTTTTAAACTCATACTTTCTTTTAATTTATAAGTACCAGCTTTTAAATCATTTACTTTATTTAGTTTTAAATAGAAAACAAAGAATTTATCATTTTTAATTAAATTATTTTCTTTTAAAACACTTCCAATCCCACTTGATGATAGACCTCTTGCTATAATTACTTCTTTTTCAGTTGCATCATGGCTAACTGGACTTATTAAACTACGATATAATAGTATTAAAGTTACTACTAAACATAATATAACTAAACTTATTATTAATAATATTTTTCTATATTTTTTCATTGACTACTCCCATCATTTATTCTTTTTTATTTATTAATTATTATTACTACTTGAATTTTTAATTTCTTCTTGAAGTGACTCTAAAATTGTTTCAATTACTTTCCATTCTTTTTCGGTTTCAATTGGAAGTAACTCTGTTGAATCTTCACTTTCTGGATTAAAGATTGATGCATATACTTGAATGTTTCCTTCTTTATCCTTGGTATTATCTGTATAAACTATATAACTTTTCTTAGTCTCATCACTATCAAACGTGAATAAAACATCACATTTAACTTCTTTCCCTTCATCATTAATTACGGTAAAACTATTTTTATCTTGGTTTTTCATTTTCACTTATCCTTTCTATCTAAATATGATTGTAAAATAACTTGACTAGCTATTCCATCAACTTTCTTTTTTCTTTTATTTCTTGAAATATCACCTTTAATCATAACATCATTACTAATTTTAGATGTTAATCTTTCATCTTCTAAAATAACTTCTAAGTTAAAACGATTTTCAAGTTTTTCTTTAAAATCTAAGACAATATTTGCCATATTACTTAAAGAATTATTCATATTTTTAGGAAATCCTAAGATAATTTTATCAATCTTCTCGTTCCTGATAATACTTTCTAATTCTTTAAGTAAATAGTTATAGTCTTCATTATGTCTAATTGTTTTATAGATAGTTGCAATTACACCATTTGACTTACTAATACCTAAAGTCTTAGTTCCTAAATCTAATCCTAAATATGTCATTTCACATATCACCTCTATATCATATCATTTTTTTAACAATTTAGCAACTATATTTCTAAATAATATTTAACACTATCTGTAATTGCTTTAACATATTTATCTTGTTCGGTTAGTAATATATTTAAATTAGTTGTACTATTAATAAATCCTAATTCTAGTAAATAACTTTCACATCCTTGATTGCTATTATAATATGTATTCCAAGGTTTATCAGAGTTTCTATCATCAACATAAGCACCACTTACAATACCACCTGTTTCTCTTATTATATAGTAATATGTTGTATCCGTAGTTGCTCCATCATATGGTGTATAGCCATTATCTTTTGCTTCCTTAGCCATACTTGCTAAATCACTTTTCGTGAATTTTCTAAGATAAACTCCTCTTGCGATTTTATTAGCAACATTCCCGGAATATATAGTACTTGTATTTTCAACAATATTTGTTGCTAATAAGGATGCAAATTCGTTATCAGCATGATTTGGAACATAGATTTCAACTCCCCCATCTCCAACATTGTAAACAGCTGAATTTTGATGAATTGAAAGTAATAACTTAGCCTTTGTCTCATATGGTACACTCACGCGACTATTTTCTCCATAATTTGGAATACTCTCATCAGTCTCCCTTGTTAATTTAACTTTTAATCCTAATTTTTCTAAAGATTCTTTTAGTTTAAGTCCATACTCAAGATTAATCTTACTTTCATAATATCCATTTTTATTAGCACCTACATCCCTTCCTCCATGACCTGGGTCTATTACAATATCATAAATATTACTTGGTAATTTTTTCTCTTCATTATTTAAAACCATAAATGATTTTTCATCATAGTCTTCAAAATCAACCTTAATTTCTTTATTTTTAGAATCTTTTGTAATTGTATAATAAGTTATATCATCCATTTTACTTTGGTCATTTAAAGTATAATATTTAGCATCTTCCCCTTCACCTATTCTAATAAAGAAAACATATTTTCCAAGAGGAACTTTTTCTAAATTAATTCCTTGATTAATTAATTTATTAGTTTTAAAGTTTGTTACATCTTCACCTTCTTCAAGAACTAATTCATATTCTATTTCATCATCTTCATCTTTTAAGATTAAGACAATATCTTCATGACTTCCATCAATGGTTCCTGCTAAATTAAAGAATCTACCATAAGTGGTATAAGATGTGATATCACAACTTCCATCAACGCGGTTATTTAAACGCATTAATAAAGTAGGCTGCTCTTCTTGACTTCTTTTAACGGTAACACCTGTTAAAACTAAGGCTACTCCTACTAAAGCAACTATAAAAACTCCAAAAAAAACTTTTTTCATAAACCTACCACCATTCCATTAAAGTATACTACAAATTTTCAAAAAAAGAAAGTTAATCATGCGTAACTTTTTCTAAAATTTCAAAAAATTCTAAAGGAGGCTCTTTCGTAAATTCTAAAACTTCTCCTGTTCTTGGATGTTTGAATTTAATTTTATAAGAATGAAGTAGTTGTCCAAAGGTATTATTTGATACTAATTTACCATATAAAGGGTCATTTACAACGGGATGATTAATGTATTTCATATGAACTCTGATTTGATGAGTTCTTCCCGTTTCAAGTTTACATTCAATTAAGGTATGTTTAGGATATCTTTTTAATACTTTAAAATGGGTAATCGCTTTTTTACTATTAAGGCTAGTAACACACATTAATTCTCGATTTTTAGAATCTCTTCCAATTGGAGCATCAATTGTTCCCGTTTCATGATTAAAAGTTCCACAAACTAACGCTAAGTAATATCTTTCTACTTCTTTATCTTGAATCATTTTAGCTAATCTTTCATGGGTATAATCATTTTTAGCAACTAACATCAAGCCACTTGTATCTTTATCTAGTCTATGTACTATCCCTGGTCTTTCTCCATTGTTACTAAGTTGATATTTTCCAACTAAAGCATTAACTAAGGTATCTTCATAATTACCTGGAGCGGGATGTACAACCATACCAGAAGATTTATTTATAACCAATAAATCAGAATCTTCATAAACAATATCAAGTTTAATATTAGATGGTTTTATTTCCTTATTTTCCGTAGTTACTTCTAAAATATTAATAATATCTCCAACCATAACTTTATAACTATTATTAACTATTTTATCATTAACTAATATCTTTTCATCTTTAATTAATTTTTGTATCTTACTTCTTGATAAATCTGTATTATTACTTAAATATTTATCAATTCTAATATCATCCAAATCAACCTTTATTTGTCGAGTAGACGACTTCCATTCTTTTTCCATAAATTATAAACCTCTCTTCCCGTATTTTAAACTTTGTGTGAGGGATATGTACTTTGAACTATCGCCCCTCACGGAACCGTACGTGCGTCTTTTTCGCATACGGCTCTTCATATAAATTATTCGTTATATCTCATATGGTCATTTTACTTTTTCAATAACTCTCCGTTTATTGACCAAGAAGATATCTTCTCATTAGTTTCCCACATAAGGCAATTTATATGTTAACTCCTTCGCTCCTTAACCTACCACGTTATATCTTCACTACTACGAGTTAATCCGACTTCTTATAAATCTTAGTAATAACCTCTAGTTTTACCTATCTTTAAGACCTCACTGCCAGTTATTAGTTACCTTAACTATTGGTGTATTAAACCGCTAGTGCTTGGAATCTATAAGACCTCACGGGTATCATGATTATATTCTGTTCCTCTCGAAAAGTTCTTAGACCCCGGTGGAACCTACGCATT
>CANRDV010000024.1 GCA_947629475.1 uncultured Bacilli bacterium | reverse complement strand
AACACATTGTATACATATTTTGATGATACATTTAATATATTAGCCATGTTAGGTCAACTCCTCTCTACAATATAATAATATCATAAATTTAAGATTAATCAAGTACCAAATTTTATTATTTTACATTATTTATGTCAATTAACTAATTTTCTTTTTCTAATAAAATGGTAATTGGTCCATCATTTATTAAACTAACTTCCATATCGGCTCCAAATATTCCCGTTTGAACAGGAACAAACTTCGATAATTTTTCATTAAATAAATCATATAACTTTGATGCTTCATTTCCATTTAAAGCCTTTATATAACTTGGTCTATTTCCTTTTTTAGCATCACCATATAAAGTAAACTGAGAAATAGATAGAATACTTCCTTTAATATCTAAAATACTTTTATTCATAATATGATTATCATCATCCATTACTCTTAGATTAACTATCTTATTAACCATATAATCAATTACCTTTATATCATCACCTTTAGTAAAGGATACAAGTAACATATAACCATATCCTGATTTACCAACTATTTTTTTATCTACTTTAACACTAGATTCTTTTACTCTTTGAACAACAACTCTCATTTGACCACTCTTTCTATATCTGTTATATAATCTAATTTATATAAATTTTTATAAATATTATCAAGTTCTTTTAAAGAAGATACTTTAAAAGATAACTCATAGTTATATTTTAAATCTAAAACATTTGTTATAACATTGTTAACTATAATATTAGATGATGATAATTTATTAATAATTTCAGTTAAATTACTAGTATTAGAATTAGTATAAATTCTAATTTTAACTAAATATTTATTCTTTGTTTCTTCTTTAAAACTAACATCAATTAATCTATCAAACTTTTTAACATTCTTACAATCATTTTTATGAATAGTTATACCATTATTTTTGGTAATAAATCCAACTATCTTATCTCCTGGAATAGGGTTACAACAAGATGCTATATTAACTTTAATATTATCAATTCCAGATACATTTATATCAGTATTATTCTTATAAACTTCTTCTCTTTTATAAACTTTTTTAATGTCATCTGGATAAACTAATTCAACAATTGTTCTTGGAACATATTTATTATTACCTAAATTTAAATATAATTCATTTAAATCTTTACACTTTAGCTCTTTAAGTATTTTAGAAAGATTATTATCACTTAATAAATCTTTTTTAGATATATGTTTCTTTCTTAAGAATTTATCTAAATAATCTTCTCCAAGTTTAATAATTTCTTCTTTTCTTTCTTTTTGAAAATAAGATTTTATTTTATTCTTGGTTTGAGTAAGTTTAGCAATTTTTAGCCAAGATAATTTAGGTGTTCCTGATTTACTTGTATTAATTTTAACAACATCATTATCTTCTAAAACATAGTTTAAGGGAACTATTTTATTATTTACAACAGCTCCAATCATTTCTTCTCCAACTTTTGTATGAACTTTATAAGCAAAGTCTATAGGAGTTGAGCCATAAGGAAGTTCTAAGACATCCCCTTTAGGTGTAAACACGTAGATATTACCATGCATTTTAGTATCTTTTATTTCTTCATAGATATTATTAGTATCAATTTTATTTTGATAATTATCAATTACCATTTTAAAGAACTCTAATTTTTGGTCTGTTGATGATAAGTTATCAGCTTTTCTATTTTCTTTATATGACCAATGAGCAGCAAGTCCATTTTCAGCAACTTCATTCATTGCAAATGTTCTAATTTGAATTTCAAATAAAGTGTTATCTACCCCGAATACAGTTGTATGAAGTGATTGATAACCATTACTCTTAGGCATAGCAATAAAGTCTTTAAAACGTTTTGGAATTGGTTTAAACTTTGAGTGAAGAAGTCCTAAAACTAAATAACAAGTTGCTTCATCTGGAACCATAATTCGAAGAGCAAATAAATCATAGATATCATTAAACTTTCTTCCTTTATCAAGTTTATTATAAATACTATAAATACTTTTACTTCTACCCTTTATTTCATAGTTAATCGAATGACTATCTAATAATTCTTTAACTTCTAAAGTCATCTTATCAATAAGAGCATCTCTTTCTTTTTTCTTACTATTAAGTTTTTCAACAATATCATGATAAACATCTGGTTTTAATACTTTTAAAGATAAATCTTCAAGCTCACTTTTTAATTTATAAATACCTAAGTGATGAGCAATTGGAGCAACTATCTCAAGCGACTCTTTAGCAAGTCTCTTAGCTTCATCTCTTTTTTTACCTTTGATATTACGCATTAAAGCAACTCTACTTGAAAGATTAATCATGATAACTCTTACATCCTCAGTCATCCCAACAATTATCTTTTTATAATATTCAATTAAATATTCATTTTCTGTTGAATAAATTATTTTATCTAATTTATAAGCCCCAACTACAATTCTAATTATCTCTTTAGGAAATCTTTCACTTAACTCTTTATCACTTACTTTATCCAATGTTAAAAGTTTATAAAGTAAACTTGCTGTAATCGTTTCAACATCTGCATAAACTGATGTTAAAATAAATGATGTTTCCATAACTAATTTTAATTCATCTTGATTAAAATAATTTGTTATATAATTATAAGCATCATATATAATATCAGTATCTTCTTTATAATATTGTTTTATCTTATCAATTAAATTTTCTATTTTAAATTCATCTAAATCCATAAAGTCTCCTATTTGTAAATTTATTTAATTATACCATAGAAAAAGAAAAATTGTTAGTGATTTAACAACTTTTCTCAATATTTAATAAATATTTTTTTAAAGTTATTCCATATTTATAACCACCTAACTTAGAATTACTCATGATTACACGATGACATGGTATAAGAATTGGTAAGGGATTTTTATTAAGAGCATTTCCAATTGCTCTTACAGCCTTAAGATTACCTATTCTTTTTGCTAACTCTTTATAAGTAATTGTTTCTCCATAAGGAACTTTAGCAAGTTCTAATAAAACTTTTTCTTGAAATATCGTACCATTTATTTTTAAAGGAATAGTAAAATATTTTCTTTTTTTATTTAAATATTCATCTAATTCTTTATAACATTTCTTTATTAAATCAGTTTCTTTATTAATACCTTGATAGTTTCCTATTACTAACTTTACTATATAATTATTAAATTCAACAATACTAATTTCTCCTATCTTACTTTGATAAGTATAATAATATTCTATCATTTAACTAACTCTTTAGAACCATAATATTCTTGATATATCTTTTTAACTTCTTCCATATCATCTATTATCTTTTTATTTTTTATATCAAAAACACTTTCAACTTTTAAATCATTAGAAACTCTAAAGATATAATCATTATTCCAAACATAAGAACCACTATAGTCTCCAAAACCATTTAAATAACCAAAGTCATAAATTTCATTTAAATTACAAATAATAGTTCCATAAGATTTTAAAGGTAATGGTACTTCGGATAATCTAATACCAAGTAATGTATTATTGTTAATTTCTCTAATAGCATAATAATCATTTACTATTTTTAAATTTGGATAAAGTTCTATAAAAGCATCATTTTTTATTCCTCTTTCTTCTAAGAAAACTCTTAAGAAATCTATATTAAAAGGAAATAAATTATTAATATAAGTTTGAAATCTATCTAAAGCATCTTTTCCATGTTCATCTAATCTAATTGTATCTCTAATTGAACCTTTAACAAGACTTCTTGTTTCTTTACCTAAAGAATTATTAACAATAATAACTTTATCATAATCATTATTTGCATAAGAACATAATTCATAATGTTTCTTTGAATTATTTTTAGTAACTATAGCATTATAAGAATAATAGTCTCCTAAATAAGCATGTAAATTACTTTTTGTATCTAATCTTACTCTTAAGTTTTCTAAAACACTACCTTTATCTAATATTGTTTTAAAAGTTAAAGATAATTCTTTATCTGTTACTGAAAAAGACATAACTCCAATATCTTCATTATATAAAGTTAAATAAGGAGTACTACCTAAATCCATTTCCATACTAATTCTATTATCATTATCTTGAAAATAAAATTTATAATTATAGTCTTTTTCATTTACATTTCTTTTCTTAAAGAAATTAAAACCATTATAGTTAATTGTTGTTTGATAATATTTTTCATTATTTTCTAAAATTACTTCAATTTTACCAACTAGTCCTCTTGGACTATATAGTTCTAAATCTTTTCCATTTCTAATAACATCTAAATTTAATAATCTAACTAATTTATTTTCATATTCCATTTTTACCACCCTTACTTAATTATTTTTTTCATTATATTATAAAGTTTATTTATAGGAAGTCCCATAATTGCATAATAGTCTCCATGAATTTCTTTGATGTGTTTTGAGAATATTCCTTGTATTGCATAACCTCCAGCTTTATCATTACCTTCATTAGTATCTAAATAAGCATTTATTTCTTCTTTACTTAAGTTATCTACTACTACTTCTCCTTTTGAATAATCTTTATATATATCTATTTTATTGGAAGATACTTTAAATACCTGAATTGTTGTAATTACTTCATGAGTCTTATTATTTAATTCATTTAACATTAAATAAGCATCATTTCTATCTTTAGGTTTTCCAAATACTTTAGAATCTTTTATCACAATTGTATCTGAACTTATAATTATTCTATCACCAGAGGTCCTATTTAAAACATTAAGTCCTTTTTCATAACTTATTTTAAAGCAATTATCAAGAGAACTTAATTCTTTATCCCAAACTTCTTCACTAGTTGATTCCATTATTTCAAAAGAATAACCTAATCTTAAAAGTAATTCTTTTCTTCTTGGTGACTTTGAAGCTAAGATAATTTTCATTTAACTAAGACTCCTAAATATTCTTTAATAGCGGATGCTATTTGGTCAGGACAAGAAGTACCACGTCCATGACAATCAATTCCTTCAAGTTTTGAAATGATATCTGTTAACTTCATTCCTTTTACTAAACTTCGAATACCTTTTAAATTACCTTCACAACCATTTTGTACTTCAATATCTGTTAAAATATCTCCATCAATTATTAATTTAATATTTGTTGAACAAACTCCTTTTGGTTTATAATTATATTCCATTCTTACCACTCCTTCAACTTATTTTAACATATGAAGCTAAATAATACTAGTAATTTTTACATTTTTTTATTATATAATTAAATGGATAGCCTATGAAAAATTTTGAACTTTTATTAATTAGTATTGCTCTTGCTATGGATGCCTTCTCTGTTTCTGTTTGTAAAGGATTAACTATGAAGTATAAATTTAAAAGAAATAGTTTTATTATTGCTACTTCTTTTAGTTTATTTCAAATGTTAATGCCCTTAATTGGTTATTTTTTAGGTTCTAAGTTAAGTAAATCTTTAATTGATTTTAATCATATAATTGCTTTTGTTTTATTATTTGTAATTGGTTTTAATATGATTAGAGAAGCTTATCATGATGAAGAGACTAAAAATGGTCTTAGTATTTCTGAATTAATTATTTTAAGTTTTGCAACTTCGATTGATGCAATGGCAATTGGTATTACTTTTTCGTTTTTTGATGTTAATTTAAAACTTGCAATTATCATGATAGGTGTATGTGCTTTTATATTCTCATTTTTAGGAGTAATACTTGGTCACCTAATTGGTAATAAGTTTGAAAAGAAAGCCGAAATATTTGGAGGTATTGTCTTAATTTTAATTGCTTTTAAAATATTACTTGAACATTTTCTTTAATTATTTTCTTCTTGTTTCAATTTTAATTTTTTTACCAATATAAGCAATTGCTATTTCCGTTACATTAAATTCTTTAACACTTTCGATATAACCTTTTTTCTCTATTTGACTAAATGAATTTTCGATTGTTTTATCAAATCCAAATCTCGTTGCTGATTTAAGTTCTATGATATAGGCATTATTAGTACTATTATTAATTGGTTTTAAGACTAAATCATATCTTCCTTCACCTGACTCACGATTGCTTGTAATATCAAAGACTCTATTAGTAGAATCATACAATAGTCCCATCACAAATCCATGATAAAAATTTTCTCCTTTTTGATTCTTAGGTACATCATAATAACTAAATCCACTTTGAACAATACTTTTAAAACTATCCTTAAATTTATCTATGTCTCCAACTTTTAAGATTTCCGCAAAATCTATTTCATCTTCTTTAATATCATTTAACCAAGTTTTAGCCATATTTTCTAAATTTTCTCTAACTTCTAAATTAGATATTTTTAAAGTTACATCATTAGGATTATTAATAAATTTAATTGGAGTTAAATACCCAGTTAATAAGAATAAAGTCCAAATCGTATTTTTATTTGCTTTTAAATTTTTTAAATCCATGAATATATCTAAAGCAACATGCTCTAATTTACCTGTTTCAAGTAATTTATGAAAATCATTTAAGATAGTTGAATTATCATTCATTCTAAAAACTAATTTTTTAAGTAATCCTACTCCTCCTGTATTAGTCCAATAACTTTGTAATGTATGTTTAGGATTTTCTAAATATTTTAAGATACTCCAAGGATTATAAATCTTAGTTTCTCCAAATAAATAGCCATCATACCATTTTTCTACTCCCTTACTACTTAAATTGTATTCTTCTAAAACTTCATCTACTTCTTCCTTAGTAAAACCAAAATATTCTGAAAATCTTGCATCAGTTATATTATAAACATTTATATTATTTGCATCACTAAATAAGTTTTCTTTACTTACTCTTGATATTCCGGTTATTATTCCTTTTTTCAAATTACTATTATCTTTGAATGTTGTTACAAATAATTGCTTGATGAAAGTTATTATTTCATCATAATATCCTTTTTCATATCCATATAAAATAGGTGCATCATATTCATCTAATAATACTATTACTTTTAATCCATAATATTTGCTTAAATCTCTAACTAAATATGATAAAGCATCTGCAAGTTCACTATCTTCTTCTTTGTTTATTATTCTATTATAAAATTCTACATCAACATCTGAATTTTCTAAAACAAATTTATATTTTTTATATAAATCAGACATTAAAGTCTTATATTTATCTATAAATTCTTGATATGTATTTTTCTTTAATTCTTTTAAACTTATAGATATAACTGGATATTTATTCATTTCCATCAAGTATTTTTCGCCTTGTTCCATTATTTTAAGTCCCTTAAATAAAGTATTATCTTTATATTCAAGATTAAAATAATAATTTATCATCGACATATTTAAAGTTTTACCAAATCTTCTTGGTCTTGGAAAGCATACTGCTTTTGAAGTATTATCGATTAATTCCTTAATAAATAAAGTTTTATCTATAAATAAACTGCCTGTTTCAATTATTTCTTTAAAATCTTCTGTACCTATTGCAATTGGTTTATTATTCATGAATATCATCTCCTTTGTTATTTATATTATACATTAAAAATAACTAATTTACAATACTTTTTAGGTATGTTATAATGTTTAAGAGCACCTACTCTCAAGGAGGTAACTAATTATGACAAAATATGTATTTGTAACAGGTGGAGTTGTATCTGGACTTGGAAAAGGTATAACTGCATCAAGTCTTGCTCTTTTACTTAAAGCAAGAGGATATAAGGTATTCATGCAAAAGTTTGACCCTTATTTTAATGTTGACCCAGGAACAATGAATCCTATTCAACATGGAGAAGTATTTGTAACTTATGATGGGTCGGAGACTGACCTTGACTTAGGTCATTATGAAAGATTTATTGATGAAGAATTAAATTATACTTCTAATATTACAAGTGGTAAAATTTATTCTTCGGTTATTGAAAAAGAAAGACATGGAGACTACCTAGGTGCAACGGTGCAGTTAGTTCCCCATATCACGAATGAAATTAAGAATAAGGTTTATGAAGCCGGATTAACTTCAAAAGCTGATATTGTAATTACCGAAATTGGAGGGACAGTTGGAGATATTGAATCCCAAGCTTTCATTGAAACCTTAAGACAAATTCAATATGAAAAAGGACCTAAAGAAACAGCATTTGTACATACAACTTTAATTCCTTTTATTGTTGGAAGTAATGAACTAAAAACAAAACCTACTCAAAATAGTGTTAAAGATTTACAAAATATGGGAATAAGACCTAACTTCTTAGTATGTAGAACTCCATTTGCAACTAATGATTCTATTAAAGAGAAATTATCCCTTTTCTGTTCTATTCCAAAAAGTAATATAATTGATTGTGTTGATGCTAAAAATATCTATGAAGTACCACTTAATTTACATAAACAAAATATCGATGAACTTATCTTAAAACAATTTGAATTACCAGTTAAAAAAGCTAATTTAAAATATTTAGAAGATTTACTTAAAGTAATGGATAATTTAGATAAAGAAATAGAAATAGCTTTAGTTGGAAAATATACTGAGTTACATGATGCATATCTATCTGTATCAGAATCTTTAAGACATGCTGGTTATAAGTATCATACAAAAATTAATATTAATTATATAAACTCTGAATCTTTAGAAAAAGATAATATTAAACTAAAAGAAGTATTTAAGAATACTAAAGGAATAATTGTTCCTGGAGGCTTTGGTTCAAGAGGAATAGAAGGTATGATAAAAGCAATTAAGTACGCAAGAGAAAATAATATTCCATTCCTTGGTATTTGTCTTGGTATGCAATTATCTGTTATTGAATTTGCAAGAGATGTTTGTAAAATTGAAGATGCAAGTTCAACTGAATTTAATCCTCTTTGTCAAAATCCAATCATAGACCTTATGAGTGACCAAAAAGCAATCATTAATATGGGTGGTACTTTAAGACTAGGTAATTATAATTGTAAATTAGAACCTAATACTTTAGCTTATTCTACTTATAAAGAAGATTTAATTAAAGAAAGACATCGCCATCGTTACGAATTTAATAATAAATATAAAGATTTATTAGAATCTCATGGTATGGTTTTCTCAGGTATAAATCAAGAAGCAAACTTAGTTGAAATAGTAGAACTTCCTAATTTAAAATATTTTATTGCTTGTCAATTCCATCCTGAATTTAAATCAAGACCAACTAGACCTCATCCTTTATTTGATTCCTTTATTAAAAATAGTATAGATACAAAATAGAGACTAATTTCTAGTCTCTATTTGTATTTTTTTTCCTTTAAAAGCTATTGCTATTTCTATTACTTCTGAATTTTTTAAACTTACTTTATATTTCATTTCTTTAATTTGTTCAAAACACTTTTCTATTGTCTTTTTAAAATTACTTTTATCTTCTACTAACTTAATTTCAATTACATAACCTGGTATATCTTTAACTTTTGGTTTTAATAAGATATCATATCTACCATATCCAGATTCACGATTACTTGTTATTTCATAATAACTCATTCCACTTGTTAACATTCCCAAAGTATAAGCATGATAAAATCTTTCTCCATCATCATTACTTGGTACATCATAATAACTAAATGTTTCGATTATATAATTCTCAAAACTATCTTTAAATTTATTTAATTGTCTTTTTATTAAATAATCAATAAAATTATATTTATCAAGAATTGTTTCTTTAAACCATTCATTTACTATTTTCTTTAAACTAGATTTTATTTCTAAATTAGGTATTTTTAAAGTTACATTTTTTAAATTTCCAGCATATTCTTTAGGAGTTAAATAGCCACTTAACATAAATAAAGTCCAGATAGTATCACGACTAGCAGTTAAATATTTTAAGTTCATATGTAAGTCTAATTCTACTCCTTTAACTTCCCCAGTTTCAAGTAATTTATGAAATTCATCAAGCATCATTGAATTATCTTTTATATCAAATATTAAACTTTTAAGTACACTAACTCCTCCGGTATTAACCCAATAAGAAATTAAATCATGATATTTACTATCTAAATAATTTAATATACTAACAGGATTATATATAGTAGTATCTCCAAATAAATATCCATCATACCATTTTTTAACTTCTTTAAAGTTATCAATTAAATTATATTCTTTTAAAACATTTTCTACTTCACTTTCTGTAAAACCAAAATAATTAGAATAATCACTATCAGTTATATTATAAACTTTAAAATTATTAGCTCCACTTCCAAGGTCTTCTATAGCAAGTCTTAATATACCAGTTATTATTCCTTTTTTTAAATCAGGATTATCTTTAAAAGTTATTTCAAATAACTTTTTCATAAACTCAATTATTTCATCATAATATCCCATCTCATATCCACATAAAATAGGAGCATCATATTCATCCAATAATAATATAACTTCCTTATCATAATAACTTCTTAACATAGACATTAAATCAGCTAAAGCACTAGTTAAATTATTATTTTTTTTATAATAATATTCTTGAAATAATTCTTTATTTTGAATACTTAACTTATCACCATCCAATATATATGTATATTGTTCATATAACTTCCATATTCTTTTTTTATACTCTATTATAAAGTTATCATAAGTTTCTTCTTTTAATCCTCTTAAACTTAAAAGTATAGTTGGATATTTATTCATTTCACTTAAATATTTTTCTCCTTGGTCCATTATTTTAAGTCCTTTAAATAGTTCATGACTATCAAATCTATTATTAAAATAATAATATATCATAGACATATTTAAAGTTTTACCAAATCTTCTTGGTCTTGAAAATAACCAAGGTTTACCCCATTCATCAATTACATCTTTTATTAATAAAGTTTTATCAATATATAAATAATTACCATCAATCAATGTTTTAAAGTCATATATACCAATTGGTATTTTTCTTAAACTAATTTCATCAGTATTCATATATATCATTCCTTTCTTGGTTAAATTATATCACAAAAAAAGACTAATTTCTAGTCTTTTTTGGATTAACTATTGACAACTATCACATTTTATGTCGTAAGGAATTTCAAAGGTACCCTCTCCGCTAGATATCAAGATATCAGATTTTAGATTGATGGATGGACGGACGCCATTCGAATACGAACCAGGCGAAGCGTAGCTGAGGTAACCGGTGCTGCTGACGCTCCGGACTTGCGAACTGCTATATGGCGTTATCAACCATATAGCACTTACTGAGGAACCATTTTGTTTATCTGCTAGTTGAGCTGAAAACATTTCTCCTACTCGCGGTAATCCTACATAGCCATTATTCCATGTACTACTTGTCTTACTACATTCTTTTGTTGTATCTGTTGTATTACTTACACTACATATTGCGTTTTTATAACTTGTATTACTTCCTACCGTTCCCAAATAGTATGTTCCTTTTACCATCATATTTTTATATTCAGCACTTATACTTCCATACCATCCACTTGCTGTTGTATCATTCAAATATCCTGTCCAATAACTCGTACTTGTTCCAACTGAACCATAATTTGTTGTTCCACTTGAAAAGTTCTTTGTCATTACTGAACTTCCACTTCTTACATAATCTACACTTGTTAATTTTGTTGTGTCATTTTCTATTCCTACTATTCTATATTTCTTTCCATCAAAATTTACATATTCTCCACTTACTCTACTATTTAGTTTATCATCTACTTTCGCTACCTCTTTATCTCCTTCTATTCGATATGGATCTTCCTTTGTTCCTGCCCCTCCTGATATCTTGATTTCAGATTTTAGATTAACAGATGGACGGACGCCATACGAATTCGAACCAGGCGAATAGAGGTAGAGGTTACCGGTGTTGTTGACGCTCCGGACGCTCGAACTACTATATGGTGTTATCAACCACCAATAGTATCCGATATTTAAGTATCCACTACCATATGCCTCAGAATTATCAACTGCTCCTAAATTTTTATAACTTTGATAGTATTCATATGCATTTAATAACCCTACTTTTCCGGCTATTGTTGTTCCTGCTGGTTTTGCTGGAGTTGAACTATCATCTGCTGTTGCATACCATTTTGAATCTTGCGCTATTATATTTTGTTGATTTTCTAGTGTATCTAAGAAATCTTCATTTAACCATTGATATATCCATGAGCCTTGATAGGTTGTATTAGTATTCCAATTTATTGCTGTTATTTCATCTTGCGTTATCATTTTAATTGTATTGTCTTTATTGATAGCTGTTATTCTCCATAGTTTTCCTGAGTACCAGACATAGTTAAAGTTTATACAATCGTTTGTTCCTGATAGATATGTTATTCCATCTTCTTCTATAGTTAAATTTTTACAAGTATCTGTTGTATGACTTGTTATTTGCTCTTTTATTGTATCATTTAAAGGATTAGGTTTCTCTGTATTATAAGCATATAGATTTACTTTAAATGCAAATGTTTGATGTTCTGTATTTTGAGAATAAGTACTATCTATCCAAACATATAAACGATAAGTCTTATCAAACATACCTGTTAAAGTTTCATTATATAGAATTTTACCATTTGTATTTTCTGAAGTAGATTGAGATAAACTATTATAAATAGATGGTTCTACTACTTCTTGATTATTTTCATCTGTTAAATAAACTTTTATAAAATTAGAATCTATTGTATTACCATTTTCTTCTGTTAAATAAAGTTCATAATAAAGATATTCATTATTAGGAGTACCTCCTGATACTTTAAAATCTACATATTCTAATTTAGATAGATTTTCTTTAGCAAAACTATCACTTATAGGATAAGCATAAGGGTTATCTATAACATTAGTTCCTTCCTTAAACTCTACTTGCATAGGTACTCCTTCAGTTGTTAAAATAAAAGCTTCACTTGATTTTAAGAAAGTAAAAAATGCAAATGTTCCTCCTAACCCTAATATAACTATAGCTAATATACTAATAATTAAAATCTTTTTTCTCTTTAATTTATCCATATCTTCTCCTTAAGATTCTTCTACAATAATCTTATATTTATCTTTATAACTATCATTTACTTTAACTTTATAACTTATAGTTTCATATTTATTTATAGTATTAAACTTATCTATATAATTATCTTCCCCTATTATATTATCTAAATAATTTTTATTATTCTTTATAACTTTATATTTTATTTTATTAATATCATTATTTAATTCAAAATAAACATTATAAGTTATCCTTTTAGAACTTATATTTTTTATCTTAAATTCTATTTCTTTATTTTCTAAATTAAAAATATTACTATTGTTATTTAGAAATAATATTTTTAAATTATCTGTTTTTTCTATATAACCATCTTGTTTAGGGATAATATTACTAAGTAAATTTTTACTATTACCTAATAATATTAATAAAGTTAATATTATAAAGAATAAGGGTAAGAACTTTATAAATGGTTTATTAAATTCAAAATACTTTTTCATGTTACCCTCCTATAACATTTTAACAAATATTTTTCTAAATTGCAACTACTTAACTGTAAGTTCTACCCTTAATCTTTTAGAATCTACTCTTTTTAATTCATATTTATTTGTATTTATTTTTGAAAAGTCTGTATAAGCAACATCTACTAATTCTCCATAGTAAGATTTAGAATTAGAGGTTGTTTTTAAATAAATAGCATAAGTTCCTTTAGGTAAATTAGAGATATTAATCGTCTTTTTAAACCAAGCTCTGGTTTTATCTTTATTATCAGAGACTGCTAATTTTACTTGATAAGGACCATTATCAATATAAGATAGATTATAAATATATCTTTGATAAGTAGAAATATTTTCAAAAATTATTTCTCTTTCTACTTTATCCTTTTTAGAGTAACTTACACCTACATTATGACTAGTACCTGTTATTGATAAGGTATCATTAGTTATTTTTAATTCATTAAAGAAATTATACATTGGGTCTAAGGTAGATGGAGTATCATAACTTAATAAGCCTTGTTTTCTTACAGATACAATCATTGGACTTCCGGAATAACTATAGTCAATATCAAAGGAATAGCCTTTTGTACCCTTTACGCGTCTTGGCATGGCTTGGTATGCAATATTTGTAAAATACGTCTTTGTATAATTACCAGTTTTTAAGTTATAAGCAACTATATAAACTTTATAACTTCCATCATCAAGGGTCGATAAATCAACATTTCCTTTAAACCAACCAGCCTTATAATTATAATTTTTATCATCATCTAAACTATGAACATCATATGGATAATCAGAGTATGTATTCATCTTAAATGTTTTAGTTTTCTTCGTTGTTTCTTCTTCAAAGATTATTTCATGAGTTAAACTAACATTATCTTCTTTTTTAACTCCTAAGAAACCTTTAAATTCAAATATATCATTACTTACTTGTTTTATACTTTCATAGATAAATAAGCTATTTGCTAATTTATAGTTTTGAACAACTACTTTAATGGTTTTAGTTGCTTTTAATCCTTTTGAATCTACTACTTCATAAGTTACTTCATAAGTTCCAAGTTTACTTGTATTAACTGTATTTTTGGTAACTTTAATTTTACTTGTTACATTCCCATCTTCATCATCTTTAGCAGTGACACCACTTAATGGATTAAAACTGGTTCCGATTAAAACTGTTGTATCAGTTGCCGTTATAACTGGTGGTTGATTTAATTTATTAGTTGTATAAGATAAACTTCCAGTACTTGCTGAAATGTTTGTATTTATCCAAGCAGTTGTATTATCAATTCCATAATATATTTTTAACCATATATTGTTATTATAAGTTGTTCTATCTATAACAACAGCATAAGTATCAGTATAAATTGCACCAAGTACGGTTTTACCTGGTTCTTTATAAACATTCAAGTAACTTCCTGCATTATTTAAACTAACTTTTAAGATATCTTTATCTGAAAAACTTAAACTAGAAGCACTTATCCATCTTCTTTGATTTTTAGAGTAATCGGTTGTAACTAAGTAAGCAACAACATTCTTCTTTTCATCTATTGCTTCCATGAAAACAGTTGTTAAATTACCTTTTTTAATTGTTTTTCCTGATAAAGTTGTTAAAGTTGCTGTATCATATACATTTGTATCTTTCGTAATTAATCCAACTTTAGGTGCATATTTAGAACCATTTGAATATTCTTTATAAGTATAATTTTTATAAGAAGTTGCACTTTGATTACTATTTAATTTACCATTTTGGGTTTTATTAATCTTTTTTATATATGATGAGTGAACATAAACATAAGCATTCCAATTATAATAATTAGAAGTACTACAACTCATGATTGAAGTTCTTGCAGAGTTTAAGTTAGCATCACTTACAATTTTATACCATTTACTACTTCCGTTAATAGTAGCACCATTTACTTCTTCAAGAATTATAACGGGATTTCCTTGGGATTTTAAAGTATATGGAATAGTCCCTGTATTTTTAGGTTCTAATCTTGTGTTAATAACTCCTGCTGCATTAGTTATTCCTAATTGATAATAATTATAATCCAAGAAACCATTATCTCTATCAAATTGATAATAATAATTAGCGGCTTTCTCTCCCCAGAAAGGGTCACTTGCATATTCAACATTCATACCACTACTTTTCATTCCCATATTAGAACCATGATACCGCCAGTCTGTTGGCTTTGCATAACCACAGTTAATATAAGTATTCGCGTGTCCTACAATACTTTGATAAGGATTTAAATAACCAGTTGCAGAGTCATAGGCTGATGAATCATATGCAGCATGCCCAAATAAGTTATTCTTATCTCTTGCTATACTACTTTGTCCAAGACCTGATTCATTAGTTGCTAAAGACATCATTAAAATAGCATTAGCTCCATATAATTGCTCACTAGCTTTAAAAAATATACCAGTTCCAAACATATTAGAATAACCATTTACATATTGACGTCCATAAATAGTACCTACTAAACCTCTTGTATTTTTTAAATAAGCATCGATATCATCACTTGAATAATTAGATTTAGCACGATGTGGTAAATACATATAATAATTATAATAAGGATTATCTTTATTAACACTATTATTAAAATTATTATTTTTATAATCTATAACTAAAGTTTCAATATCTTTATAAAAATAAATTCCATCATAACTATAATACTTACCAACAGGAAGCATACTTGGTTTTTTATCAATAGTTCTACTTGATTGTTTATAAGTAATTAAAATATTACCTCCATAATAATGTTTTAATTCAGAATTAGTTACTTCATAATAACTAACATTTCCTTGAAATCCAAGAGGTACTAATTGATAATAACCATCTTTAATCCAACCAGTAACTCCATTAGTTTTAACTTTAATAGCATGATTACTATAATTAAAATCTAAAAATACTCCATCAGTTGCTCCATAATTAGCATTATGATTAATATAAGCAATATCTTCTTTTAAAGTGCTATCAGAATAATAAATAGTATTATCACTAGATGCTCTAACTCCTAAATAAACTAAAGATAACTTAGCATTAATAAATCTTGTTACATTATTCTTTCTCTCTAATATAACAGCTCTTTTATCATTTAATTTAGAAAATGCATTATATACTTTATCATATGTATCATAACATTCAACTTTTTGTAATTGTCCCCCACCTATTGCTAAAGATAATTCAAAATTAGGACAAACATTTCTTTTTTTAACTTCATCAGGAGACATAGCAACTGCTTTAACATTAAGGCTTATTAAAAAGAAAATAATACTAATTATTACTAATTTTATTTTTTTCAATTTAACCACCTCAATTCTTATAATATAAGTATAACAAAAAAATTACTATCTGTTAAATAAAATAGTAATTTATTTTGTCAAATTATGTCAAATATTTGCATTAAAGAATTCATTGTGCACTTTTCAAAGAATTTATTATACACTTTTCATGAATTTTATTATACACTTTTCATAAATAAAAAAGATAATTACTTTATCTCTTCTATTTCAATTAAAGTATCATCTTTTATTTTAGCATTTGATATAGTATCAAATTTCTTTTTAATCTTATCTGTTGTTATACTAAAAGCTTCTACATCATGATTTACTGTTAAAATACTTTTAGATAATTTATCAAATCTTTCTTTAAATCTTGAAAACTCTATTCCTAGTTTATTTAATTCTTCATGAATAATACTTGTATATTTATCTCTTTCAATATTTTGAATAATCATTAAAATCATTGTTAAAGTTGATATTAAAGTTGTTGGACTAGTTAACCAAACTCTTTTTCGATAGGCATATTCAACTAACTCAGAGTGATATGCATTAATTTCTGCAAATATCGCTTCAGCCGGAATAAACATCATAGCTTGGTCACTTGTTTCCCCATCAATTATATATTTACTACTTATATCATCAATATGTTTTTTAACATCTAATTTAAATTTCTTAGCTGCAATATTTCTAATCTCATCACTTTTACTTTTATCAACCATTATTCGATAATTTTCTAAAGGAAACTTGGAATCAATTGCAATTGTATTTAAAGGAGATGGCGCAAATATAACTGAATCAGCAATTGTTCCATTAGATAAATGATATTGCATCTTATAAATTAAATCATTCTTTTCTCCAAAGATATTCTTTAATATATTATAAAGATTAACTTCTCCAAATATCCCTCTAGTCTTCTTATCTGTTAATATATTTTCAAGAGATACAATATCAACTGATAAATTATCAATCTTCTTCTGAGCTTCATCAATCTTCGTTAATCTTTCAAGAACATTTGTAAATGTTTTATTAGTCTTTTCAAAGTTTTCATCAATTCTTTCAGTTACTTTATTATTTATTTCATTTAATTTTAAATCTAACTTATCATTAACACTTTCTTTAAAACTATTTATTTCTTTCATAATATTAAGTTCAAGTTTACCCATTCTTTCAACAATATCTAAATTTTCTTTTGAATCACTTTTTTTATTAACTTTACTTATCAAATAAATATTACTAAGAATTAGTAAGATAATTAATATTAAAATAACTATATCCATCAAACTTCTCCAATTACTGTTATAATCATAGGTTTACATTCTGTTTCTTCATAAAAGTATTTACCTAAAGTAGCTCTTATTTCTTGTTTTATATTATTATAATCAACATAATTTTGATTAGTATTATTTTTAATAATTTGTTCAGATATTACACTACCTTCTTTTAAAACATCCATATTATCTTTTACAAAGATAAATCCTCTTGTTAAGATTTCTGGTCCTGCTAAAATAGTTTTTGTTTTTTTATCTAAAGTAGCAGTTACAATAACAATACCAGCCTCAGCTAACATTTCTCTATCTTTTAATACTAATTCTCCAACATCATTTTGACTTTTACCATCGATTAATACTTCATCAATTTTAATTTTTTTATCAGATACTTCTAATTTACCATTTATAAATGTTACAACATCTCCATTTTGTTTTAATAAAATATTATCTTTATCAATTCCTAGTTTTAAAGCTAAATTAGCATTTTCAACTTGGTCTTTATAATTACCTTTAACAGGAAAATAATACTTAGGACTAATCATATTAATCATCATCATCAAGTCTTCTTTAGATGGATGAAATAATAAATGTTCTTTATTTGATAAAGCAACTACATTTATCTTACGTTTAGCAAATTCATCCATAATCATAACCATTCTTTTTTCAACTCCCAAATACATTGGTTCTGTAATAAAGATAGTATCATTTTCTTGTAATCTAACAAATTTATCATTTTCTCTTAATATTCTTTCAAGATTAGCATAAGGTTTATCTTTAAAATCACTTATTAAGATAACTGTTCCTTTTTCATTTAAACTAGTTAAATCACCTATTTTAGTTTTATTAATATGAATATATTTTAATTCTAAAGCTTTATAAATAACATCTTGTAAGAATTTACCCATAATAACTATTTTTCTATTTGTTTTAGATACTTCATCAAATATTTCTTGAATACGATATATATGTGCTGGTAAGACACTCATGATAATTCTATTTTCATTATCATGTAAAACTCTTCTTATAAAACTTCCAACTCGATGTCTTGGACTTGTAAAACCATCATTTTCTGCATACATAGACTCGCTCATTAAACATAAAACATTTTGTTTACCAATTGAAGCAATTTTTCCTATATCACATGAGAAATGTCCCATCATGGTTGGGTCAAAGATAAAGTCTCCAGTATAAACAATACTTCCATCAGGTGTTTCTAAAACATATAAACAACTATCGGGAATAGAATGTGTAACTGGAACTGGTAAGATACTACAGTTTCCAAATTCTAACTTAGAATTACTTTTAATTTCTCTTAAATTATTAGCTTCAACTTTATCAAAAGCCATCTGTAATTTTAAAACTTCTAAAGTAAACTTTAAACCATAGATAGGTATATCAGGTAAATCCATAACAATATCTGATAAAGCTCCAAAATTAGATTCATGTCCATGAGTTAAAAAGATTCCTTTAACTCTTTTAATATTTTCTTTTAAATATTCATAACTTGGGATTATATAATCAATTCCAAGTAATCTATCTTTAGGATATTTTAAACCAGCATCAAAAACAAATATATCATTATCAACTTCCATAACATACATATTCTTTCCATCTTCGTTTAATCCACCTAAAGCAAATATATTAATTTTACTCATAAAATTACCTCCAATAAAAATAAAATTAGTCTTAAAAACATTACTAATTTTATCATTTTTATTAACTTAAATCAAGTCTTTTTCAATTATACTTATTTTTATTTATGTATCATAGTTACTTTTATAATATTTAATTAAAAATATTTATAACATTTTTATTATCTCAATTATATCATTGTTATATAATTAAATCATGGGTATACTTAATTCGTTAGGTGCTAATCCTTTATAATATAGACATTTTTTCATCTTAGGACTGCATCCTAAAAATATGTTGTAAAGGAGGTAGATAACTATGTTAAAAAAAAGAATTCTTTTTCCAAGTAGTTATGTTACTACATCTTATTATAATCATCATCATGGCAATTGCAACTTTGTTTGATTAAAACAAAAGGGCACACTAACGATTTTGTCTATAGATTGTTAGTGTGCTAACTCAAAACATTTTTTGGGATTAGTACCTAACTTCTGACAATTAGGTATATCCTTTTTTTATTTTATGAAGTTTCCTTCATCTGTATATATAATATCATATTTTTATCATTAAAGCAAGTTATTTTTATCAATTAGATATATTTTTTTCTTCATGGTCTCCCTTACCTTTTTCTTTTTGTTTAGACATATATACACCCATATCAGCATTCTTAAAGAAAGTTCTAGACTCTAAATTAAACTTTAATATACTAATCTCTATCTTTTTACAAATAATTTCTCCATTTTCATTTAATACTACTCCTGATGATAACTCTTTATCACAAGTAAAATTATCATTATTATAATTACCTCTATAAATAACATTAACATTATCTTTAGTTATTCTATAAGTATAAATTAAACTATTATTCTTATAATCAAAAGTAGCTATTAAATTAGATTCTAAATTATCTATATATTCATAAGTATTTCTAATTATCCAAAAATTATTTTGATCAAATGTATCTATACTATAACTAGCATCACTACCTAGTTTAACATAATAATCATAATCTTCTTTAGTTAAACTACTATTTCTCTTTTCATATATATTATCACTATTTAATATATATCCATTTGATTCTATATAATTTTTTATATTATCTCTAGTATTACCATTTATTATTATCTTAATAATAAATAATAATATAATAATACTAATAAATATAATTAATATTTTAATATATTTATTTTTTATCATAATTAACTCCTACTATTTAAAGAAGAAACTATTTTCTTAGCATTATCTGTATAACCAAAAGGGTCTGATGAATCATTAGCATGTCCATAATATGTATAAACAGCTCCATATTTATTATAAATTATTGTTACATTAGGTTTATAATTACTTTTATTATTAAAATTATATATATCTTTACCATTATTACTAAGTTTTTTTAAATCTCCAGTCCAATCATGTTCATCTACATATAAAGATATTGGTCTTTGTCCATTAACTAATACTTGTTTAACAGCATTTAAAACAGAATCACTTAAATTAACACTTTTATATGAGCCTGAATTTGCTGGTGCCCACCAGCGACATTTCATAACATAATTATATAAACTACCATAACTAGCACCATATAATTCATATCTATTAGCCATTAAGGAAGCTTCCCAAGCAGCTCCGGTTGGAGTTCCTTGTTCTTTATAACAGATTTTAGCTATATCACTAAGTTCTGAATTACTTAAATTATATTTTTTACCAATTGAAGTACTACTTACTGTTGTAGTACTTCCTCCACTAGAAGAAGTTGGAGGTTTATTTCTACTTAAATTATTCTTAACTAATTCAAGAGCCTCTTGTTTACACTTTTCATATTCATTTAATGCTTTTTCTTTATCTTCTAACTCTTTTAACTCTTCTTCCTTATTACTTAATTCTATATAATAATTAATATTTTCAATATCACTTAAACAACCCTTATAGTCATAAGTTTGACCAGTTGTATTTTCAATTAAACTCATAACTAAATTAACCATCGTTGGAACTAAAAAGACTATAACACTAGCAACTATTCTTCGAATAGCAATATTAGCATTTTCTTTTCTTTTACTTTCATCTTTAATAATCATATTTTTATACATATCTATAGATATCTTAATAATAAGTCCAATAGGTATAACAAATCTAATAACTTGTAAAGATACTTGTACTAAATACAATATTCTTAAAAATAATATATTACTACAAATACTCATTATCTCACCTCACATACCTAAAATAATTTTTATAGAACTTATAATTAATATAATTAATTCTATTATTTACTATATCTTTTCTTAACTTCTTACTAATTCTTTTAATTATTCTATTATTTCTAATATAATAATTAATACCAAGAAAACTAAATCCTTCATAGCTAACATAGATCTTAGTTTTATTATTAAACTCTAAATCATACTTAATTATCTCTTTCTTTAATACTTCATAAATATATTTTAATTTATCTTTCGATTCCATTAAAATAATACCATCATCCATATATCTAATATAATATTTACAACCAAGTTCTTCTTTTATTAAATGATCTAAATCATTTAAATAAAAAGTTGCAAGCATCTGACTGCTTAAAGCCCCTATACTTAACCCTTTACCTTTCTTATATAAAGGTAAATTTAATTTATATTTATTATTAAATAACTTAATCTTATTATTTATATAATCTTTATTAGTACTATCTAATATATCTTTAATAATATTAATCTCTTCTAAATTCAAGTATTTACTTAATTTATTAAGTAAAACTTGATGATTAATATTAAAGAAATATTTCTTTATATCAAATCTTAAGATATAAAACTTATTATTTTTATTCTTTATCTTAACTAGATACTTATGTAATAAGTATCTAGCATATCTAGTACCTTTATTTATTCTTGTTGCAACATTACTATCTATTAAATATTTATCTAATTTACTTAATATTAACTTACTAACTAAATGATTATATATCTTATCATATATATTATTACTAAGTATTAATCTATATTTCTTTTCTTTAATAAAGAAAATATTAAACTTACTTAACTTATATCCCTTATTAATACTATTAACTAAATAATTAATATTACTTTCAAGTAATATTTCAAAATAATTAATTACTTTTTTATTTCTAATCTTATTCCTTAATTCCATATAAGAATTAAATACATCATCATAAGTTACTTTCATTTCATCCATCCTAAAGTAAGTTTAAGTAATATTAGTAATCTTTTACTTATATCATTATATTGATTATCTTTAAGTAATTTCTTTTTATATAATTTACCAAAATAATAATCTAACATCTTTATTTTAACAATTATCTTTCTTTGATAATTTTTTCTTTTATTTATTTCTAATAAATTACAATAATAAATATTATCTAAGATGTCATACATAGTATTAATAATTCTATTTTTTAGATCTTTATAATTATTATCTAAATTAATAATTATATTTTCATACTTATCAATAAATAATTTATATTCTTTAATAAGAATTAATTTATCATTCATAATAATCTATAATCTCCTTTATTTGATATTTAATAATAGCATAATCAAAATAATAAGAATATAAATTATTATTAAAACTATGTAATAATCCATTATATAAATAATTAATAGATAATTTATCAAGTATCATAGTTACTTTATCTATTTTATCTTTAGGAATATAACCATATCCTCTTTTTAATTTAATATTTAATAAATACCATAATAATATTGCATTATCACCTTCTACTTGATAAAATAAACCATATTTTTTAAAGGTAATTAGACCCCCCCCCAGATTTACATTTATTTACATTCATATATTACATCTCCTTTACACTTAATATAAATAAAATTAATTTATTTTAAAATATTTCTTGCCATGCCTACTTAGATTAGGCATGGCAAGAAATACATACCATTTGTATTTCTTAATTACTTAATGCGAGCTAATAGTCTTTTTCACCAAAGGCAATTAAGACGTCTCCATTTAATATTTTAGTCCTAAAACAAGGAGCAAAACTGTTTATAGTCTTTTTTATCTAGGAAGTAACCTAATAATAAGTATCTATAAGCTCGGACGGACGCCATTCGAATTCGAACCAGGCGAATTGTTGTTGAGGTTACCGGTGTTGTTGACGTTCCGGACGTTCGAACCTTATGCTTTGCACCTATATCAATTTATTCTCTAAATTAATACCTTAAATTTCTCCTTTCTTTCAAAAAGAAAGGAGCAAAGAAATTTAACTTGCTTGTTTTATCTCGT
>CANRDV010000023.1 GCA_947629475.1 uncultured Bacilli bacterium | reverse complement strand
ACGTGTCCAATTGTTCCAACATTAACATGTGGTTTACTACGGTTAAATTTTTCTTTTGCCATATTAAATTTCCTCCTCTTTCATAATACTATTATATTTTACCTAAGTTTTAAATAAAATACAACACTTTTTTAATATTTTTTTTAATATATTGCAAATTTTTTATAAATTTTACTATTTTTTTACGTGGTTTTAATTAGTTTCCACTTTTTTTAATTATCTCAGCTGCAATGTTAGTTGGTACTTCTTCATAATGGTCAAATTGCATAACGAAGTTTCCACGACCTTGTGTATTTGAACGCAAGCTTGTTGCATATCCAAACATTTCAGAAAGTGGTACCATTGCACTTAATTTAATGGCATTACCAACATTTTCTTGACCAAGTGGTCTTCCTCTTCTACTAGTAAGGTCTCCCATTACATTTCCAAAATATTCATCTGGTACTGTAACATCAACTTTCATAATAGGTTCTAGAAGAACTGGTTTACATTTATTCTTAGCTTCTTTTAATGCAAAGCTGGCAGCAATTTTGAAAGCCATTTCGTTTGAATCTACTTCATGGTAAGAACCATCAAATAGAGTTGCTTTTACGTCAATCATTGGATATCCTGCAAGAACTCCTGATTGAAGTGCTTCTTGTAAACCTTTATCAACAACTGGAATGTATTCTCTTGGTACAACACCTCCAACAATCTCATCAACGAACTCATAACCTTTGTCTGGATTTGGTTCAAAACGAATCCAAACATGTCCATATTGTCCACGACCACCTGATTGTTTAATATATTTACCTTCACATTCACCAGATTGTTTAATTGTTTCACGATAAGCAACTTGTGGCTTACCAATATTAGCTTCAACTGAGAACTCTCTCTTCATTCTATCAACTAACACGTCTAAGTGTAATTCACCCATACCAGCAATAACAGTTTGACCTGTTTCTTGGTTTGTATGAACTTTGAAGGTTGGGTCTTCTTCAGCAAGTTTTTGTAAAGCAATTCCCATCTTTTCTTGGTCAGCCTTTGATTTTGGTTCAACGGCAAGTTCAATAACTGGTTCAGGGAATTCCATTTGTTCTAGAATTACTGGTTTCTTTTCATCACATAAGGTATCACCAGTTGTTGTATTCTTTAAACCAACGGCTGCTGCAATATCACCTGTATAAACATCAGATATTTCAGTTCTATGGTTAGCATGCATTTGAAGAATACGTCCAATTCTTTCTTTACTATCTTTAGTTGAGTTTAAAACATATGAACCACTTGCTAAGTGTCCTGAATAAACTCTAAAGAAAGTTAATCTTCCAACAAATGGGTCTGTCATAACTTTGAATGCTAAAGCACTAAATGGTTCATCATCACTTGGGTGTCTAACTGCTTCATTTCCATTTAAATCTACTCCTTTTATAGAAGGTATATCAAGTGGAGATGGTAAGTAATCTATAACAGCATCAAGTAATAATTTAATTCCCATATTTCCTAAAGCAGTTCCACATAATACTGGGAAGAATTTAACTTCAAGAGTTCCTTTACGAATTGCTTTTTTAATCATATCAACGGTGATTTCTCCACCATCAAGGTAAGTCATCATCATATCATCATCAAATTCAGCAACTGCTTCGATTAACTCTTCACGCTTTTCTTTAGCAATATCAACTAAATCAGCAGGAATTTCGATTTCTTTAGCTTCTTCTTCTTGTTTTCCATCATATTCATAGGCTTTCATTGTAACAAGGTCAATGACACCTCTGAATTCTGATTCTGAACCAATTGGCCATTCGATAGGTTTAGCATTTACCCCTAATCTTTGGTCAATTGATTTTAAACTATAATTAAAATCTGCCCCCATCTTATCCATTTTATTAGCAAATATTAGTCTTGGAACCATAAACTCAGTTGCTTGTCTCCAAACAGTTTCGGTTTGAGGTTCAACTCCAGCTTGAGCATCTAGTAAGGCAACAGCCCCATCTAAGACTCGGAGGCTCCTGCTAACTTCAACAGTGAAATCTACGTGTCCTGGAGTATCAATTATATTAAGACGATATTTTTTCCAATAGGCAGTTGTTGCTGCACTTGTAATGGTAATACCTCTTTCTTGTTCTTGCTCCATCCAGTCCATTTGAGATTCACCATCGTGAGTTTCACCAATTTTATGGATTTTCTTTGTATGGAATAATACACGTTCAGTACAAGTAGTTTTACCTGCATCGATATGTGCCATAATTCCAAAGTTTCTTGTCATCAATAATGATGTTTCACGAGCCATAAACTATTTCTTCCTTTCTACCAACGATAATGTGCAAAAGCCTTATTAGCTTCAGCCATTCTATGTGTGTCTTCTCTCTTTTTAACTGCTCCACCTGTTCCATTGGAAGCATCAATTATTTCATTGGCTAAATTTAAAGCCATTGAATTTCCCCCACGAAGTCTTGCATAATTAACTAACCAACGAAGCCCTAAAGTTTGACTACGTTTCGCATTAACTTCGATTGGTACTTGATAATTTGAACCACCTACTCTTCTTGATTTAACTTCAAGTTGTGGTTTTATGTTTTCTAAAGCTTTTTCAAAAACTTTAATTGGGTCTTCACCAGTTTTTTCCTTTACTAAATCAAAAGCATCATATAAAATCTTTTCAGCTTTTCCTTTTTTACCATCAAGCATGATTCTATTAATTAATTTGGTTACAACTTTTGAATTATATATTGGGTCTGGTAAAACATCTCTTACAGTTGCGCGTCTCTTACGCATTTTACTCTCCTCCTCTCATATAAGTTTTTAACTTATTAATTATTATTTTTTCTTTTCGCGTTTTGCTCCGTATTTACTACGACCTTGTTTTCTATCCTTAACTCCAGCAGTATCAAGTGTTCCTCTTATAATATGATAACGTACACCGATTAAATCTGGTACACGACCACCACGAATTAGAACAACACTATGCTCTTGTAAGTTATGTCCTTCACCAGGAATATAGCAAGTAACTTCCATTCCATTTGAAAGTCTAACCCTAGCAAACTTACGAAGTGCTGAGTTGGGTTTCTTTGGAGTCATAGTTCCAACACGTACACATACACCACGTTTTTGAGGAGCATTAATTTTTGTTTGTTTCTTTTGAATTGTATTTACTCCAACTAATAACACTGGTGCTTTTGGTTTTCTAACCTTCTTCTTACGTCCTTTTCTAACTAACTGATTTATAGTAGGCATTTCTTCTCCTTTCTGACACATATCCCGGTGTGTCATTTTCCTATCTAAAATTAAAGCCTAATTAAAATAAGCCCAATTTCACGAACATGAATACTATACAATAGTTAAACTTTATTGTCAACCTTTTTTTGCATTTTTTCTAAATTTTTTCTTTATTAACTATATATAATATGCCATTTTTCTAAAAAATTTAACAATTTTCTATCCTATTATATATAATAACTAAATTTATCTTAAAATTTGACATTTTTCTAAAACTTGATATAATGTATAATGAGGAGGAAGAAAATGAAGTTTTTAAAAGGTTTAGGAGTTTTTATTTTAACTATTGTACTTTATATTTCGGCTTTAGGGTTATTAATTTTAATTCCAATTAAGAATACTTTAAGTAAAGATACAATTAAAAATACAATTACTAATTTGGATATTGAAAAAATGATAAAAGAAAATCCTGAAGTAAAAAATGCTATAAATGAGATGTTTGAACCTCTTTATGAACAAGCTAGGGATTTTGGAATAGATGAAGATGTTGTTGTTAAAATAATTGATTCTAAAGAAGTTAAAGGTTTAGTTGGTGGAATTGCTGGTAACTTAGTTGATTTTATTATAACTGGTGAAAATCAAAAGATTGTTTCTACTAATGATATTAGTAGTTTAGTAGGTTCTGTTCTTGATGATATTGATGAAAGTGGTTTATATAAGTTTAAGGATGATGAGAAATCAAAGATTTTAGGTACTGTTGAAGAACAAGTTAATAATTATCAAGATTTACTTCCTGATACTAGTATTATTGAGGATGCTCTTGATGATAGTGCTGTTAAAGATAGTGTTGCTAAAGAAATAAATAGTACTTTAGAGATTATAAGATTTATCTTAGGAAATAAATTAATAATCTATCTTTTAATTGCTATGTTTGTTTCTATTTTAGGAATATTAGGACTTAAGTTTAAAGAAGCTAAATGGATTAAGAATGTTGCTATTACAATTTTAGTTGCATCAATCTTTGCTTTAATTATAACAGTTGGATTAAAGTTTGTTTCTAATATACTTATTGAAGAAGTTAACGACATACCATTTATAGATATTTTAATTAATAAACCTATCAACTTTAGTTTTGTATTATCAATTACCATAACTTACGTTATGATAATAGTCTTAATTATTTATAATATCTTAAAAAAGAAGAAACAAGAAGTTAAAGAAGCTTAAAAATCTCAAGTATTATTTGAGATTTTTTCTTATATAATTAAGTATGAGTAATCAAAATGAAAAGCAAATTGAACTTGTTAATGGACAGATAATTGGAATTATTTTGTTTATTTTAACTTTAATAGTTTCTGTAATTATTGCCTATAATGAAAAACTTTTAAGAGAAAATAAAAGTGGTCTTTTTTCAAATAAAGACGCACTTAATATTTCTTTAATTAATAGAATTGTCGTTGTCATCTTAGGTATTTACTTTGTCTATGATGCTTATGAAAGAAGAAGGGTAAGTAATTCTTATGATGACCCAAATTCAAATTTACAAATTCTAGCTTCTTGGCTTGCTTTAATTGCATCCGCGATAATTGTTTATATAATTGTTAATAACTATAAAAATGTTAACTTTGATGTATCTGAAATTGAAGAACCTACTTTATAATTATCTTCCTAATCCCATTTTATCTTTTAATAGCAAGTATTTCTTTTTAGCAATTTCAGTTGTTTTTAAAGTCCCTTCATCAAGAATTTTATCAATTTCATTACTATTAATTAATTCTTGATATCTTTCTTTAATAGGTTTTAAGGTTGCTATTACTAAATCAGCAACCTCTTTTTTAAAGGTTCCATAGTTAGAACCTTTATATTTTTCTTCGATTTCTTTAATACTAATTCCTGATAAAGAGTTATAAATATTGATTAAGTTACTAATTCCTGGTTTATTTTCTACATCATATTTAATATTAGTTTCAGAGTCCGTGGTTGCACCCATGATTTTTTTTCTAATCGCATCATCTGTATCTAATAAATAAATTACTCCCTTAGGGTTTTCATCAGATTTACTCATTTTCTTAGTTGGATTTACTAAATCACATATTTTAGCACCAGATTCTGGTATTAAAGGTTCTGGTATTTTAAAGATTTCTCCATATTTTTTATTAACTCTTAGAGCTATATTTCTCGCAAGTTCAACGTGTTGTTTTTGGTCAATTCCGGTTGGTACATAATCAGCATCATATAAAAGGATATCACTTGCCATTAAAACTGGATAAGTAAGAAGCCCTGCTCCAAAGTTTTGATGTTTTGAACTTTTATCTTTAAATTGGGTCATTCTTCCTAATTCTCCATAGGGAGTAAGACATTCTAGTAACCAAGACATATTCGTATGATATATATTTTCAGATTGAATAAAGATGGTATTTTTCTTTGGGTCAATTCCTGATGCTAAATAAATAGCTATTAAACTTCTGATATTTTTTCGAAGTTCTTCTGGATTTTGAGGAACCGTAATTGCATGTAAATCAGCAACAAAGATAATTGATTCGTACTCTTCTTGTAATTTTACCATTTGTCTAATTGCACCTATATAATTTCCTAATGTTAAATTCCCACTTGGTTGTAATCCTGTTAATATTTTTTTCATAGTTAACCTCCTAATTTTTCATATACTTCTTTTAATATATTATAACGATACTCTAAAATAGTTTTATAGAAATTCTTCCTTACATCACTTAACTCTATCTTATCTATAAACTCTAAAATTTCATCTATCTTAATTCTTTTAAATAATCTAAGTAAAGCTTTATTACAATCTTCATTTTGCATTTCTTTTATATAAGAAAGATAATTAATTTTTTTACCATTTTCTTTAAAACAAGAATAATTATTAATTGCTAAATTCTTAATGTCACTTTCTTTAAATGCCATAATATCTTTATCTTCTAATAAAGGATTAAGACAAGAACCACAATCGAATATTGGAGCAATTTTAGTTTCTTTTGTATTTTTATTTACTAAAAATCCCCAGTCTTTATTATATCTATCTGGATTTCCGATTAAAGCATCAACAACAAACATATCAAAGAATAATTCTTTAGTTTTACCATAATCAATTAAATTGCGACTACTTTCTAATATTCCCATTATATCACTTAATTCTGTATCTATTTTCTTATCAACATTAATACTTAAAGCTAAGTTTTCAAACTCTAATAAAAAGTTATCCTCATCAGTAAAATCAAGACAAGCACAAACAATCTTTTCTTTATTATCATACTTATATTTACCTAAAAGAGTCTTTTGAGTTTTTAATCCAGTAATTTCAAAAATATGACTTCCAATATACTCTGAATAGGCATTATTAATATAAGATATATTTTTATTCTTTTCTCTAATTGGGTCTGGAAATTTAACTAAATATCTCTTATTTTCATAAATTAAAGTTTTCTTTTTTTCACTACCCTTATAAGTATTAATTTCTTCTTTACAATTTGTAAAATCTATCATATCATCATCTTCCTAATCTAAATACTATCATATTTTGTTCTTTTAAACAAGTTCTTTTCTTAAACATTTTCTTATTTTCGCCATGAATGTCTTATATTTTAACATATTAAAGTTAATTTTCCAACAGTTTTTGCAAATTTTTGTTGACTTTTAGGTTAATCTCACATATAATATACTTGCATATTCGATTGATAGCCCAATTTATATTAATTTTTAATGTGTTCTTTAAGTTTACAAGTAACTCTGGTTATCTAGTGAAAGTATTAAAAAGAATTCCCTAAAAATTGTATAAATATCAATGTTTATGAATAATATTGAAGGAGGAAAATATGTCAAGATACACAGGACCAAGTCGTAAACAAAGTCGTAGAGTTGGATTTTCTCTTCTTGAGAATGGAAAAGATATTGCAAGAAGACCTTACAAACCTGGTATGCATGGTGCTAAAAGACAAGGAAAGTTGTCTGAATATGGTGAACAATTAAAAGAAAAACAAAAAGTTAAGTTCATGTATGGACTTAATGAAAGACAATTCCATAAAACTTTTGTTGAGTCATCTAAAATGCAAGGTATCAATGGTGAGAACTTCTTAAAACTTCTTGAATCAAGACTAGATAATCTTGTATATCGTATGGGATTTGCTAATACTAGACGTGGGGCAAGACAACTTGTTAACCATGGTCATATTACAGTTGATGGTAAAAAAGTTGATATTCCATCATTCCGTGTAAAAGTTGGTTCTACAATTGCACTTAAAGAAAATTCTAAAGATTTAAAATGTGTTAAAGAAGCGCTTGAAAATGTAACTTCACGTGTTGAATACATTGACTATGATAAGAATACTAATAGTGCTAAATTTGTAAGACTTCCAGAACGTAGTGAATTACCTGCTGATATAAATGAGTCATTGATAGTTGAATTCTACAACAGATAAAAATAAACTAGTAAGCAATTTACTAGTTTTTCTTTTACCCTTTATATAAACCACCATTGATATGCATAACTTGACCTGTTACATAAGATGAATCAGGGGACGCTAAATAGACAAATAATGGAGCTATCTCATAAACTTCACCGGCTCTTTTCATTGGTGCATCGGCTCCTAATGTTGGAATTTTCTCAGGTTCCCAACAAGCAGGTTGTAAGGCTGTCCAAAAGTAACCTGGAGCAACCGCATTTACCCTGATGTTTTTATCCGCAAGGTTTGTTGCTAAGGCTCTTGTAAATCCAACAATTGCTCCTTTTGAGGTTACATAATCAATTAACTCTGGTTCTCCATAGAATGTTGTAACTGATGTGACGTTGATAATCGAAGCCCCTGGTTTCATATATCTTAAAGCCGCTTTTGTTAAATAAAACATTGAATAAATATTTGTTTTCATGGTATAGTCAAATTGTTTATCACTTATATCAAGTAAACTCTTTTGTTGATATTGAACACCAGCATTATTAACAAGAATATCTATTTTTCCAAAAGTTTTTAATGTATCTTCAACAATTTTTTTAGAAAACTCAGGTCTTTTTAAGTCTCCCCGAATTAAAATACATTCACCACCTAAATTCTCTAAATAATTTTTAGTCTCGATTGCATCCTTATCTTCATTTAAATAGACAATTGCAACTTTACAACCTTCTTTGACAAAGGCAACGGCAACCGCTCTTCCAATTCCTGAGTCACCACCAGTTATAATTGCAACTTTATCTTTTAATTTACAACAACCTTTATAATCTTTATTATCAAAAATTGGTCTTGGTTTCATTAAATATTCCATACCAGGTTGCACATCTTGAGATTGAGGAGGATACCTTAACTTAAACTTTGTACATTTAAGTCCATAGCCATCCTTAGTAACCCCTTTAAATCCATAATCATCTTTACCATTTGGTAATTTATTATAATAATATTTATAATCCAAAAAAATCACTCCTATTCTAATTTATTCGAAAGTTAGAAAGGTGTGACTTTTGTCTATTATTTTTCTAAATGAACATCAAGTTGAGGATATGGTATTTCAATTCCTTCTTTATCAAATTCTTTTTTGATTACTTCCAAAGTTTCAAATTTAGCAGACCAGTAATCTTCACTATTAACCCACATTCTAGCAGTAAACACTAAAGAACTTTCACCATGTTCTTTAAGAGCAACTAAAGTTTCATGTTTATCTAACCGATATTTAGACTTTTGAATTATTTTATTTAAAACTTCTTTTACTTTATCAATATCATTTTTATAACTAACTGTTACAGTTATATCTAAAAGTCTGGTTTTTGAAGCTGTTTGATTAACTATGATAGTATTGGCTAAAGTACCATTTGGAATAACTACTAATTTATTATCATAAGTTTGTAAAACGGTACTAAAGATATTTATATCTTTAACAGTTCCGGCATCAGCATGAGTATCAATATAGTCTCCAACTTTAAATGGTTTAAAAAGCATAATCGTAACTCCCCCAGCAATATTGGATAGTCCTCCTTGAAGTGCAAGTCCTAAAGCAAGTCCTGCTGAGCCAATTAAGGTTACAATTGATGTCATTGGTATTCCAAGTTCTGTAATCGCAACAATTAAAACCATAACCTTTAAAACAACACTAAAAATACTAAAGACAAAAGTTTGACTACTCTTCTCTAGTTTATTAAATATTCTTCCTTTTTTTAACTTCTTCATTAAAAAGTTAATAAGTTTAAAACCAATTATAAGTATTAAAACAGCAACTAATAATTTACCGCCAAAATTAACTAAACCTTTTATAACTTCATCAGATATTTCTTTCATTTTTCTCCTCCATATTTTATTGTTAAAGTATGACTACTTAGACCCCGATAATTTCCCTCTTCATCAAAGTCATCCATCGTATCATATGTAAAAACTGTTATTTTAAAACCATCAACAACATCTCTACTATTTTCAGTTGACATCAATTTTATACTTGACATAACAGTTGTATCTGTATACTCATTCTTTTCTATATGTGAATGCCATCCAGTTGTATTAATATCATCATATAACCAAATATATAAATATTTTTGAAAGGGATAATCAAATAAATCAAGTGGCTTTAAAATAGTTTCATTATAAGTTGTTCCATCTTGAACTTTAAAACTTATATTATAACCTATTTTATATTTTGAAAAATCATCATAAGTACTCTTAACATTATTATATAATTCTTTAATACTACTTCCAGTTACTTCTTCATCATTAGAAAGAATTATAGAAAATGTACCTATATCTTTATAATCTTCTAGTGGAGATATAAATTCATCTACTTTTTTATAAAGATTTCCACTATTTTGATAAAGACCTATCTTTAAAGGATTTTCATCTTGATAAATAGGTTCTTTTTCTTTCTCTTCCTCTACTATTTCTTCTTTTTCTTTTTGAGGTTCTTGTTCCTTAACCCCACATCCCGCAACTAAGATTAATAACAATAATAAAAATATTTTCTTCATAAGCATCAAGATAATTATACTATAAAATTTTAAGAATTGATACCCCTTTTCTTCGAAAAGATTATACTATTATAAAGAGGTGGTCTAGATGGAAAACTATTTAAAAGAGTTTGATATAATTTTAAATGATATGATTAGTCAAATGGAATCAAGTCAAGTAACTTGTAATTTAACTAAAGATTTTATTAGAACTATGATACCTCATCATGAAGCAGCAATTTATATGTCTTTAAATTTACTTAATTATAATGTAAATGATAAACTTAAAGAAATTGCAAAAGGAATAATTAAAACTCAGGAACAAGGAATTAAAAGAATGCAAGAGATTTATAACACTACTCGTGTTCCTAATAATAGTTATTTAGAAGTTATGGATTATTTAAGATGTTATCATGATATTTTAATTGCAATGATTACCAAAATGGAAAATAGTTTAAGATGTAATAATATTAATTTAGATTTTATAAGTGAAATGATTCCTCATCATGAAGGAGCAATTAGAATGTGTAAAAATTTATTAAATTACAAGATAGATAAACGTTTAGAAATACTTGCTAAAGAAATTATTCAAGAACAAAGTCAAGGAATTATAGAATTAATGGACGTTCAAAAAAATCAGAAGTGTTAGTTTCTGATTTTAACTTTTTCTTTGGTTACTTCTTTTAGTTTTTCCCAGATTTTTACCATTGCATAAGTATCAAGAGAACAATATTTTAAGAGACTATTTCTAATTTTTTCTTGTTCTTCTTGAGATAATTTTTCAAGTTCAACAAAACTAGAACTTGCTTCACTTCCATTATGAACATCTTCTAAGTTATGATAGTTTAGACTTGGGTCATCAGGAAATAAAGCTGGAAGCACGGCTTTAATAGAATAAGAACCAGACATTTCTTTAGTATAATAATTTCTATTTTTAAATGGTACCATTAAATCAACGATATTATCATGAATTATTAGTAATTTATCACTTAAATCAGGATATAAAGAAGCTAGTTCTCGAATAACCATTTTTTCAAATCGCATATTATAAGCCATAACACAAGAGTCAAGTGGAATATCAAAGGCTAAACTCTTAGCAAGACTGTATCTTGGGTCAACTCCCACTTCTCCTAAAAACTCTTTATGCTTTAACTCTCCATCTTCACTTTCTATATAATGCAAAGAATACTGAAAAGGTATTTGCATATAAGGTTTTACTCCATCATAATTAGGAATAGCAACTTGATAAGTTTCAAAATCTAAAAAGTATAAAGGATAATGAAGCGTTTCTAAAAACTCTTTTAACTTATATTCATCAATATAAGGTTCTTTATCATACAAAGTAAATTCTATTTGTTGTTTAAATTTAGGATTAAGAGGTTCCTTTAATAAATCAGGAAAACTCGTTATTCCATTATTATATAAATCTAACATTTTCCTCATTTGCATATCTCGAACTTTAAAAACATTATTAGAATCTAAATCTTTCGTACAATATGAAAAATAAGGACAATCTTTACAATTTTTAGATAACTCTGATTTTAGTTCTTCTTTATTTTCCATATATAAATTTATATCTTGAATATTTTTATCTATTTCTTTTACTTTCTCTAAAACAGTATCTGTTACATCTTCTATTTTAAATAATTTTTTAATATCAATTTCTCCATGTTTTATATAAAAAGGATTTAATAAAACAAGACAAGTTTTTATAACATTATAACCTAAGTTTTTTAATATATAATATTGATAACTTATATCATCTAAATAAATATCATGAATACTTGTTGAACTTTTAACTTCATATATTATATAACTATTTTTTTCTTTTTTTAGTAAATCAACACTACAAAAATTATGATTATAATTAAATGATGCTTCACAGATTACAATATTATCTTCTTTTAAATATTTTTTAGTATCATTAATCATTTCATTTAAGTCTTTATTAAAAGGTATCGTTACCGATTTTCCAAGTAATTTTCTTGCATATTCTCCAACTAAAGTTCCATTTAATAAGACTTGACCATTCTCTTCTTCTTTTACTTCTGGTTTATTAGTTTCTAACCATAATTTCTTTTTACAAGTTACTCCTAAACAATATTTTGACTTTGATAAATTCATAATCATCACTTCCTATTTAATTCTATCATATTTTTCTTATTTAATCTAATATTATCTTAAATATTTTTTCCCAAATTATGGAAAAAACTTAAACCTTAGTTTAAGCTCCTCGATTAGTATTATCAAAATGTTCTTGGATTTTTCCATTTTTCATTCTAACATATTTTGATATAACATTTTTATAATTTACAACAAACCCTTCAACATTTCTTTTTACTTTATTTGTATATTTTTGATATAAACTATCTAAATGCTCCTTATTTGGTAAAACATTTAAGGTTGCAACTTCAGGAACTATTCCTATACATTTAGGAATACTACCTTTAACAAAGGGATAAATTAATAAGTCATGGTCATAGATAAGATTATATAAATTATAATCATCATCAATATTGGCTTTAGCAAATAAATAGTATCTTTTATCAAATTCACCAACATCATACTTAAGTTTTCCCATTCCAAGCCATTCACCACAGATAGCACTTCCATTATGTAAATCTAACTCCGTAATATTATCATTTATCCATTCATATAAACCTTTATAAAGAATACCTTTATTTTCCTCAAATTCATTAATTGGAATAATATTATTTCTCATAGCAATATAAAGTATATCATCTTTCTTGAAGAATACTAAATTACTTCCATCTAGTTTTTCAGTTACATAAAGTTTATCTCCTTCACACTTAACTCTTTCAGTTTTAGGGTAAATTTCTTTTTTAATTACCATAATATTCTCCTTTCTTCATGTATCTACATTATACCATTGTATTTTCTTTGAGTCAAGACTTTTTTGTAACTTTTTTTAAAAATTAATCATCAAAAGGAAACATTTTTTATTTTAGCATACTTATAACTTTCATTAAAATTATCTATTATGTCCTTTAATTGAGAAGCATCACCAAAAACTTTATTTATCTTTTCCTTATTCTCTTTAGATAACTTTTCTCTTTTTTTTAATAATTCATTAAACATAATATTATTATCATTTTTCATAATATAACAATTCCTTTCATTTCAACTTACTTTGATGATTATATGCTACCATATCTATAATTTTATGTCAATACATATAAGATACTTTTTTGAATTACTAAAAATAATTAATATCAAAAATCTTCAATAATTACTACTTAACCAATTACTTTTTCTTTGTTAATCCTTAAATTCTTTATCGTATTTTGGCATTCCGTCAAAAACTCCATTTAAATACATTTTTTCTATGTTTTGAGATTCTCTAGGGTTCTCACTAGAAATTCTTTTAATTATAGTTCCCTTTTTATTATCAAACTTAAAAGTATATATTTGGTCAGGTCTTAAGATACAAGTATCAAGTAAATTAATTGAATGGGATGTAAAAAATATTTGAGAATTTTTACTATTATTAAAGAAATATTTTATTAAGGCTTCTTCAAGTTCATTATGAAGACCACTACTAAATTCATCAACAATTAACATACAATTATTTTTAGTTGCATAAATAATTGGTAAAATTATATTAAGAAAATCCTGATTACCATTAGATTCAAGTGTGTATGGTATAACAACATCAGTTCCCATTTTTCTCATGCCTATAGCATTTATATTATTTTTTTTAGAATCATAAACTATTTCACTATTATAACCTAATTTATTTAAAAATTTATTTAATTCTTTAACATCATATTTTTTTAAATAATAATTAATGATTTGTTCATCACTTCTAAGTGAATTATAAAATTTAGATATTCCAAGCAAGCAATTTATATATATAGAATTTTTTAAAAAATCAAACCATTCATTTAAAATAATATCATTATTAAATCTTGTATTATAATATTCTAATTTTACTAAAGATAAATTAGAATTTATATTTTTATTATCTCTTTCTTCTCTAAAATTCGTATGTCCAAATTTATCTAGTCTATCTAATTTTAAACATCCATCTACATATAATTTTTCAGAACTTATTACATTATTATCAATTGTAATACTATACTTGACTTCATTATCTTTAACATTAAAAGTATAACTTAAACTATATTTATTGCCTTTAGTATACAAAGATTTATATTTACTAAAATCTAAATCTGCATGATTAAAAAATAATTCTAAAATGAATAAAATTGCATTTAAAGTTTGACTTTTTCCTGATGCATTTTCTCCAACAAATAAGGCTCCTTTTAAAACTCTATTAGCACCAACATTTGTATCTTCAAGAATTTTAGAGTTAGTTGCTTTAAAGTCAAAAATAGTTTCATTTATAAAAGTAGTGTAGTCTTTTAACATAATACTTGTTAACATTTTATCAACTCCTATTTATATTATACATTATGTTACATATTTTTTACAAGCAAAAATAAAAATGTATTTTTTGCACTATTATACATTTTTATTTAAATTTTATAGTTCAAACTGAGAATTATATAGGTCAGCATAGAAGCCTTTTTTATTCATTAATTCATCATGAGTACCTTGTTCTATAATGTTACCATCTTTCATTACTAAGATTAAATCAGCATTTTTAATTGTTGATAAGCGATGGGCAATTATAAATGAAGTTCTTCCTTCAGTTAATTTATCCATAGCACTTTGAACTAACTCTTCGGTTCTGGTATCTACATTACTAGTTGCTTCATCAAGAATTAAGAAAGGTGAGTCTTCAAGCATTCCTCGAGCAATTGTTAATAACTGACGTTGTCCAGCTGAAACATTATCACTTTCACTTATCTTTGAATCATAACCATGAGGTAAAGTTTTAATGAAATGGTCTAATCCAACAACTTCACAAACTTCTTTAACTCTTTCTAAAGAGACGCCTTCTCTATTATAAATAATGTTTTCTTTAACCGTTCCATCAAATAACCAAGTATCTTGAAGCACCATTGTAAATAAACTATGAATATTTTCTCTCGTTAAATCTTTAGTTGAGACTCCATCTATTTTTATATCACCTTTATTAATATCATAGAATTTCATGAGTAAGTTAACCATCGTGGTTTTACCAGCTCCCGTTGGACCTACAATTGCAATTTTTTCTCCAGCCTTAACTTTCGCACTGAAGTTTTTAATCGTTGGAGTTTTGTTTCCATCATAAGTAAATTCAACATTCGAAAATTCGATATCACCTTTAACTTTACTTTTATCTAAAACTTTTGTTAAATTATCTTCACTTGGCATTTCTTCGGCATCAACAAACTCGAAGACTCTTTCGCTGGCAGCCGCAGTTGTTTGAAGGAATGTCATGGCTTGTCCTATTTGAGATAAAGGAGACGTGAATAATCTTACATAAGTCATGAAAGCAACAATTACTCCAAATTTAATAGTACCATTCATGGTTAATAGAGCTCCAACTATACAAACGGCAACATAGCCAAAGTTACCAATAAAGTTCATCATCGGTGGCATTAATCCTGATAAGAATTGACTCTTTCTGTTCGCGTTATAAACTTGTTCATTTAAAGTATCAAATTCAATATTAGCTTCATTCTTACCATTATAAACTTTAACAACATGAAGTCCCGAATAAATTTCTTCAATATGAGCATTAATCTCACCTAAATATTTTTGTCTTAAAACAAAGTATTTTTGAGATTTACTTAGGATTTTAAACATAAAGATAAATCCAATTAAACTTGCTAGAATAGCTGTTATTGCCATTGTAAAGTTCGTTACAAACATCATAATAATTGTTCCAATAAATAAAGTTACAGCACTTACTAAAGTAGAAAATGATTGGTTCATACTTTGAGCAATTGTATCAACATCATTAGTAACCCTTGAAAGTATATCACCAGTTTGATTTTTATCAAAGTATTTAAGTGGTAATTTATTTATCTTCGTAGAAATTCTACTTCGAAGATTTTTAGCAAATTTATTGGCAACAACAGTCATGGAAATAGATTCAATATAAGTAAATAAAGCAGATACTAAATATAAGGCTACTAAGAAAATAACAATTTTTTTAATACCATCCATATCAAAAACTGGTTCAACAGATTTCCTGATACTAGTTGGCATTGTATCTATCTTAGAATATAACTCGCTTGCTTCACTATCTTTATCTAAAGTACTAATTATTTTAATAAACTTAGCTTGATCAAGTTCCGTTATTACTTGATTATCTATTTTAAATTCCGTAAACATTACTTTAGCAATACTATCTGGAATATTAATATTTTTTAAATTATTTTTATCTAATTTAAGTAGTTCTAACTTATCAGAAGTTGTAATTGTTACTCCTTTATAAGTAGAATCTGGCATGATTATCTTTAAAATATTTAAAGGTAATTCTTTTAATTTAGTAAGCATCTCTTCTTGATTTGTAGGATTAATAGAAGTTAGAAAATCTTGAAATTTTTGTTTTTCTTCATTTGCTATATTACTTGTCATAACTTCTAAAATTTTAGTTTCATCTAGTTTAATATTTAGAATAAGAGGCATACTTTCTTTTAATTTATCTTCACTTAAACTTCCTTGAACATTTTTAGTAATAGTTTCTAAATTTTTAGTATTAACAACTAACCCTTCCGATATCTTATCAACTAAATCAGATATTCTTGAAGGAGCCATGATAGAAAGAACGGAACCTAAGGCTGCTAAGATTAAGCCAAGGATAATTAAAACTTTAAATGGACTTAATTCTTTAAATAACCTTTTAATTGCACCTTTAAAGTTTTTAGCTTTTTCAATTTTTCTAGGTCTAGGCATTTTCTAACTCCTCCTTTGATAGTTGAGATAGGGCAATTTGTTTATAAACTTCACAATTTTTAAGTAGTTCTTTATGAGTACCTACTCCAACACATTTTCCTTTATCTAACACGATTATTTTATCAGCATTCATGATTGTTCCAATTCTTTGAGCAACAATTAAACTCGTAGCATCTTTGGTGTACTCTTTTAATTCATGTCTTAATTTAGAATCGGTTTTATAGTCAAGGGCTGAGAATGAATCATCAAAGATATAGATTTCTGGTTCTCTTGCTATCGCTCTCGCGATTGATAGTCTTTGCTTTTGACCACCTGAAATATTAGTTCCTCCTTGAGCAATCATAGAGTTTTCTTTTCTATCCATCTTAGATACAAACTCTTCTGCTTGGGCTACTTCTAAGGCTTTTTTTACAAGTTCATAGCTTTTTTCTTTACCATTATCACCATATTTAACGTTACCCTCAACGGTATTATTAAACATAATTGCTTTTTGAGAGACATACCCAAGTTTATTATATAAATATTCTAAATCATAATCTTTAACATTAATACCATCTACTAAAACTTCTCCATCAGTTGCATCATAAAATCTTGGGATTAAATTAATCAAAGTTGATTTACCACTTCCCGTTGAACCTATAAAAGCAACCGTTTCTCCTTTTTTAACTTTAAAGGATATATCTTTTAATAAGTATTCTTCGGCATCAGGATATTTAAAACTAACATCTCTAAATTCAACTGTGCCAACTTCTCCGGTTTTGGTACTTTTTAATTTACCATTTTTAATACTTATCTTGGTATCTAAAACTTCATTGATACGAATAGCTGAAACATTAGCCCGAGGTAAAATCATGAATATCATAGCAAGCATCAAGAAAGACATGATAACTTGCATTGAATAAGATGAAAATACGACCATATCTCCAAAGATAGCAATTTTAGAAGCCATTAAACTATTTTTAATTAAATATATTCCAACTATATAAATAGCTAAGGTTAAAAAGTACATAACTAAATACATAACTGGTTGCATAACAGCAAATGTTTTTTGATTAAACATTTGAGTATCGGTAAGTTTTGTATTTACATCTTCAAATTTACTTTCTTGATATTTGGATGCATTAAAGGCTCTGATAACTCGAATACCCGTTAAGTTTTCTCTTGTTACATTGTTAACTCTATCAATTAATTTTTGAACTATTTTAAATCTAGGCATAACAATTATCATAATTGTCCCAACAGTTGATAACAGAATAACTACAGCAACGGCTGTTAAAACACTCCACTGCCAACTTTTATTCAAGATTTTGGTAACTGCCCAAATAGCCGTAAGGGGAGCCTTAACTAACATCTGTAACCCCATCGCGATAAACATTTGAACTTGAGTTATATCATTAGTTGTTCTGGTAATTAAACTACTAGTTGAAAATTCTTTAACTTCAGCCATCGATAAATCCATAGCTTTATTAAATATCTTTTTTCGAACATTCTTAGAAAATCTAGCTGCAATATTAGAAATCAAATAACCAGTTATAATTGCACATACTAAAGAAGCAAGAGCACATAGTAACATATATCCACCATTTATTAGGATATCATTCATTTTACTACCCTCAGTTTGAACTAATTTAGTTATTTCAGACATATAATCAGGCATCTTTAATTCTAACCATACTTGAGAAGCAATTAATAAGAATGCAAATAAAGCAAATATATAATCTTTTTTCTCTAAATTTTTAAATAACTTTAACATTAAATCATTCCCTTCTAATAGAAAAGACCTAAGTCTTCAAAAGTTTCCTAGGCATTCAATATATAATATACTCTATTTTCTTTAAAAAGTAACTCTTGAAGTCAAAAAAATAAGTCTTTCTACATATTCAAGAATTATACACCTTTTAATATTAAAAAGCAATACCCCTTTTTGGACTTATTTTTTCATTAATTATTTTTACATTTTAATTTAGTTTTATCTATTCCTAAAAAAATTACCATTTCTAATGTTCTATTTTCTTGTTCTGTTTCTTTGATTTCTTTATTGGGTACAAATTTTAGATTATTACGATATTCTTTATATTCAATTAAAGACATTCCAAGCATACTTGCACATTCCTTTTCTGAATCAATAAATTCTTTTTCATTCATTATCATAACAACACCTCACATATTATGTAGATACAATGAATGAAGTAGTCTCCCAGTCTCTACATGTATACTTTCGAATATATCTACTCTGACTTATATTAAATAAGCGTTAATGCAAGAAGAAAATTTACACTCTTTCATTCATTGTATTATAATTGTACTATATTAATTATATGCTGTCGACTATTCTATTGGAATAAATTTTTATTTTATATCAAATAAATATATTTTTTCCCCTAAATAAATTATTGCCAATCTTTTTTCCACCAAGATGTTGATAAAATTTATTTGTAAGAAAAAATATCCACAAAATTTCGTCAAATAAATTGACAACTTAAATTTATTTTTATATAATTAGATACGAGATGTGACCTATTGTTAGGTGCTTCCTCTGTTCAAATCAAAAATGTATCAAAGTTTAAAAAAACATTTTAGAAATGAATGGAGGTGATGTTCAATGATGTTAGAAAGGTATACCGAAAATGCAAGATTTAACTGCATTTGCAATGATTATACTCTTCATAATCATTGCACTAAAATCAAAGAACTAGAAGAAAAGCACCTTTCATCACTGGAATGGTGCATTCTTCTGATCATAGATTGAACAGAGATTGTACCTAACAGCCAAATTAGGTTACATCTCTTTTTTATTTTATGTAATACCCCAAATAAGTATACATAAAATATCTTCTCTTTCAAGAATTGTTGGTTATTGTACCACAAATTCTTAAAAAAGTCAAATAAAAAACGATAGAGAATAGATAAAAGTTATTTACATACATACACACATATCATACCCTCTATATATATTCTAACAATTAATACTTACTTTTTCAAGTACTTTTTTTTAATTTGTTAAATTTTGTTTTTAAAAATGTAAAACAATAGGTAAAACATGAAATTAATCATATCTCCCCATTTTTTTGAATGAAGTAGCCTCTCAAGTATACATGTATACTTTCTGTAATACCTACTCTGACTTATATAATATAAGCGTTAGTGCAAGAAGAAAATTTACGCCCTTTCATTCACTGTATTATAATTGTACTATATTAATTATATGTTGTCAACTATTCTATAGTAATAAATATATATTTTCTAAATAATGGTTTAAATGCCATTACAAATATAACAAAAATAAAATGTATTATTATTAGTTATATACATATAATAATATAATGCTACAAATGTTGACATTTAATAAAAAAAACATTATAATTTAATTGTTCATCGACAAGTGTTGAAGGAACGGAGAAAACGGTATACATTAAAGTATGCCGTTTTCGTTTGCTTTCCTTTCTACTTCTTTTCTTTTATTTTCATATATAACTGGATATGCAGTTTGCAATAAATATTTATCTTTTCTATCTGCTAAAACTATTAAATAATTTAGTTCTTTACAAAATAAATTATTATCAATCTTTTTTCCACCAAATTGGGGATAAAAATTATTAATGTTAAAATGTTGCTTTTTAACTATAAAGCATAGTATAATTAAGTTGATAAAAAATATGATGGAGTTGAATAATATGCGTTTATTACTTTGTGGTGGAGGTGCTGGTGAGCAAAATTTACTAGTCAATAAAAACTTAATGAAATAATTAATCACAATAAGCCTTTATTATTTATTATATATACCACTTGCTATGGATGAAAATTATCAATCTTATGATAGTTGTTATGAATGGATTCAAGGTGAGTTAAGTAATGTATCTATTCCTAGAATTGAAATGACTAGGACTTTTGAAGAACTTGCTTCTAAAGATTTAAAAGAATATTCTGCATTATATATAGGTGGTGGTAATACATACAAACTTCTAGATGGATTAAAGAAAAGTGGAGCATTTAAAAATATTAAAGATTATATTTATAAAAATGGAATTGTAATTGGAGGAAGTGCAGGAGCCGTTATATTTGGATATGATATAGATATTATTTCAAGTATGGATTCAAATGATGTTAAATTAACTGACACTAAAGGTTTTAATGATATATCAAATTTTTCAATTTTTCCACATTATACTAATAAGAAATCAAAATTGACTGATGAAGAAAATGAGGCAAGATTAAATAAATTTACTAATTCCATAATTAAATTTTCTAAAACAAAAGGAAAAGTTATTGCTATTCCTGAAGAAGATACTATCTATGTTAATGGAGATGATATTGAAGTAATTGGCACTAGACCTTATTATATTTTTAAAAATGGAACAAGAGAAAAATTTGAAATATCAAACAACATAATTAAAAAATAATATAAAATTAAGAGGTAAATGAGAGGTAAAAATTAAAAAAAGCCCCGTAAAAAAGGCTAATCATCAATTTGGTGCTCGTAAAGGGAATCGAACCCTTACATCAAAAGATACACGATTTTGAGTCGTGCGCGTCTACCAGTTCCGCCACACGAGCGCTTACCAGTTAATTATAACATACTTTTGTTAAAAAATGACAAAAAACTTGCTAAAATCTAAAAAATTACTTATAATTAAGTAGGTGATTAAAATGAATGAAAAAATTAAAACAATTGCAAGTAAGTTTAAATTTATAGGAGAATTAACTAATATTGAAGAGAATAATCAAGGGAATATTAATAAAAGTTATATTTTAACTTATCAGAATGGTTCTCTAAAAAAGTATTTATTACAAAAAATAAATTCTAATGTTTTTCAAGAGCCTTACTTAGTTATGAAAAATATTGAATTAGTTACTAATCATATTAAAAAGAAATTAAAGAAAAGTAATGATAATACTCATCAAACATTAAATATAATTAAAACTTTAAATAATGAAAACTTATATACTTATACAAACTCTGAAGGTGAAAAGGAATACTATAGAGCATTTGACTATATAGAACATTGTTTTTCTTATGATAGTTTTAAAGATTCTGATAATGCAACTGAACTTGCTTATCAAGCTGGGAAAAGTTTTGGTTTCTTTCAAAAGACCTTGATTGACTTTCCTGCTAATATGTTAGGTGAAACAATCAAAGATTTTCATAATACTGAAAAAAGATTTGATGATTTACTTTTAAGTATAGAAAATAAAGTTACAAATAGAGCCTTTGAATTTCCAAGTGAAATAGTTAATTTGATTTCTAAAATAAAAGAATGTTCAGTTATAATTGAATCTTTAGGTAAAACAATTCCTATCAGAGTTACTCATAATGATACTAAATTAAATAATATTTTAATGGATGAGGAAACAGGAGTTGGAATTGCTATCATTGACCTTGATACAGTTATGCCAGGTTCTAGTTTATTTGATGTAGGAGATGGAATTAGGTCTGCCTGTAGTAACTCTTTTGAAGATGAAACTGAAAGAGATAAAATCTTTTTAAACCTTGATTTAACTGAGTCTTATTTAAAAGGTTACTTAGAAGAAATGGCTAAATATCTGACAACTGATGAAATAAACTATCTAGGATTATCGATTAAAATCTTAACCTATGAACTTGCTCTTAGATTCCTAACCGATTATATAAATGGTGATACCTATTTCAAAATAAAATATGCAACTCATAACCGAGATAGGTTCTTAAATCAATATCTATTACTACAAGATATTGAAACAAAATTAGAAGAGATAAATGATTTTATTATGAAAACTGTTGATGAAATTAAATTCAATTAACAGTTTTTTTATCTAAATATTTACCTAATTTATTAAGTTCCTTATTTATACTTTCTCGATAACTATTAATATTATTTTCTATTTGTTCTTTCTTGTCTTGATATAACTTTAATTTCTTAACTTGAAACTTATTTGGTTTACTAAGTTCTAAAATAGATAGTTCTAACTTAGCTAATTTTAAAGACAATTCTAAAATTTCAATTTCATTTTTAGATTCTGATATCTCATATTCTAAAACTAATTTATTTATTTTTTTATTTACTGCTTCCATGACATACCTCAACTCATAAGATAAGTATAACATAAAATAGCAAAAATAATAACTAAAAATAGCAAAATATAGAAAATTTATTATTAAATGCGAAAATTATATTGGTGGTAAATATAATGTTAGATTTTAAAAGACTAAAAGACCTAAGAGAAGACCATGATTTAACACAAAGTGAAATGGCTGAAATTCTAGGTGTAAAAAGAAGTGCTTATTCCTTATGGGAATTAGGAATTAATATAATACCTTTAAGTAAACTTGTCTTATTTGCTGATTACTTTAAATGTAGTCTTGATTATGTTTTAGGTTTATCTAATCAAAAACGTTCTTATGAACTTATCGAAGGTATTGATTTTAAAGTAGTTGGTTGTAATATCAAAAAAATTAGAAATACTAATAAACTATCTCAAGAAAATATTGCATCTTTATTAAACATAAGTCAAGCCTGTGTTACAAAATATGAAAAAGGTTTAATTGAAATATCAACTTCAAATCTTTATGAATTTGCCAAATATTTTAAAGTTTCAATTAATGATTTATGTGGAAAAACTAAAGAAAAAGTCAAAGTTAATAACTAATAATAGCATTTTTTATAACTTTACATAGCATATATACCATTCTTTGAATATTAACTTTAAAATTAAAGTGGTGGTAAATATGTTTAGTATCAAGCGAATAAGAGATTTAAGAGAAGATAAAGATAAAACTCAAGAAGAGATTGCTAAATTACTTAAGGTTTCAAGAAGTACTTATTCTTTATGGGAGTTAGGTTATAATATGTTCCCTATTTCTATTCTTTGTCTTCTTTCAGATTATTATAATTGTAGTCTTGATTATATGTTAAATATTTCAAATGATAAAAAGAAAGATACATATACACATCAAAATTTTGACTATAAAATTCTTGGAGAAAAATTAAGAGAATTAAGAATCAAAAATGGTTATACGGAACAGGATGTTGCGAATATTCTTTATCTTAGTCAAGCTGTTATTAATAAATATGAAAAAGCAAGATGCAAAGTTCCTCTAGATGTTCTTTATAATTATGCTATTAAGTTTCATGTTTCTCTTGATTTTCTTTGTAATGCTCAAATTAAAATTAAGATTGACTAAACCTTTTAATTAAAGTATGATTAGCCCCCAAAAAGCAAGACAAACTCAAAAAAAGATGTTATAATGATATAGAAAGAAGTTGATGAAAAT
>CANRDV010000022.1 GCA_947629475.1 uncultured Bacilli bacterium | reverse complement strand
GTGCGTTCACTTTTTTTTACGTCTCTTTATTTCCTTATTTTATTTAATTTTGATTAACAAAGGAATTTATTCCAAAAAATTTGTACTTGACAAATATTAAATTTTATGATACAATATTAATCGTTTAAAGGGGGAATAGGTATGAGTAATGAAGAAATTATGCTAAGAAGTAAATTATTTGGATTAGAAAGTAGATTAGGTGGTGAACTTAATCCAGTTGAAGCTGAAATTAAAGCTATTGAAAGAGAAATTGCTGAATTAAATGAGAAAGAAACTCTTAATCACTATGATAATCAAACAATAATTTTACTTAAAGCAAAACTTGCAACTTTGAAAGAATATAGAGGTTCTATTATGTGTAAATATAGACCTGAATTATCAGATATTAAAGAACAATTAGCATTAATTAATAAAACAAAAAGTTTATAAAAAGGTGTTTCAAACATCTTTTTTTCTTGCTTTCGTATTAAAAAAGTGGAAATTTATTTTGATATTCGTGCCAAAAAGGTAGAACTTTGATTAAATATTCATGCCAAAAAAGTATTGACTAATGCTTAAAACTATGATATTATTATATCGGTGATAAAAATGCAAAGAAAAATTTATGAAAGCTTACTTGCCTGGAAGAACCAAAAAGAATTTAAACCATTAATGGTGTTAGGAGTTAGACAATCTGGAAAAACATATATAATTGAAGAATTTTGTAAAAAAGAATATAAGAATTATGTTCATATTAATTTATTTGAAAATGAAAATGTAATAACTCTTTATAATTCTAGTCTCTCATCTTCTGAAAAGTTTGCTAGATTTAAAGTTTTACTTGGTTTTGATATTGAACAAGAGGATACTATTCTTTTTATTGATGAAATTCAAGAATCCGAAAAATTAATATCTGAATTAAAATATTTTTGTGAAAAACATAGTAATGTTCGAATTATCTGTGCCGGGTCTTTACTTGGAGTTAAATTAAAAAGATTTAAAAGTTCATTTCCTGTCGGTAAGGTTAAAATTTTAAATATGTATCCCATGGATTTTGAAGAGTTTTTAATTGCGAGTAATGAAGAATTATTAGCCCATTTAATTAAGGATTGTTATACTAATAATAAACAAATATCTAAAGAAGTTCATGAAAAAGCTTTAAATTTATATAAAATGTATTTAATAACAGGTGGTATGCCTGAAAGTATTAAGAATATGATTGCGACTCAAGGAGATTATATTAAATATGATAAAAGTATTTTGGATGATATTTTAACATCATACTTTAATGATATGAATAAGTATGTAACAACGGAATCTGAGTCTTTAAAAATAAATCGCGTTTATCATTCTCTCCCTACCCAATTATCTAATTTATCTAATAAATTTCAATATTCTAAAGTTAGTAAAAATGCTAAATCAAAAGATTATGAATCATCTCTTGATTGGCTAGAAGCAAGTAATATGGTTTTAAAGTCTAAATGTGTAAAAAATCCTGAAATTCCTCTTGAAGGATTTCTAGATAAAGAATCTTTTAAATTATATATAAGTGATATTGGGATACTAAATAGTTTATTAAAGATTAATATGGAAGATATTTTAACTGACAATATTTCTTTATATAAAGGAATAATTGCTGAAAATTATGTTGCTAGTCAACTTATTACTAATGGGTTTGATTTATATTATTGGAAAAATAAAAATGAAGCAGAGGTTGATTTTCTAATTTATAATAAAGATGGGATAATACCTATTGAAGTAAAAGCAGGAGATTTTAGTAAATCAAAAAGTTTAAATCAATATATAAAAACTTATAATCCTAAATATGCAATTAGAATTAGTACTAAAGAATTTGGATATAATCCTAATACGAAGATAAAATCAATTCCTTTATATGCTGTATTTATGATAAAGAAAGATTAGATGCTTAGGCATCTTTTTAATATAGAAAAAAACTACTAACAAAACTGCTAGTAGTTTGGAGTAGTGATAATCTTATAATAATATAAAATTATCTAGTAGAAAACTAATATATAGTTTTCCACAAATAACTATTCTATACTAAAAAATAGAAAATTTTTGAAAAAACTTAAAAACTGTCAGTTTTGAGGTGGTTTTGGTAAGAAAACGCAGATATCCGTTGAAAAATTGCTGAAAACGGCTGAAAAATGACATTTTCAAGAAAATATGAAAATAAATTTAAATATTTGATATTATATTAGACGTGCATAGCAGTACTAAAAAGTAGGTCTACGAAAAAATAAGAATGTAAAGGTGGTGATTTAAAGTGGTTAGAGGTAGAGTTAAATGGTTTAACAACGAGAAAGGTTATGGTTTTATCGAATATACCGATAAAGAAGATATATTTGTCCATTACTCAGCAATCAATCAAGAAGGCTATAAGACTTTACAAGAAGGACAACTAGTAGAATTTAATCTTTTAGAAACCTCAAAAGGGTATCAAGCATTAAATGTATCAGTTGTAAATTCTGAAATTATCGTGTAAAAAACGGTAGTTTTTTTTCTTTATTTATGGTATTATATAAGTAAGGAGATGATAATGTGGAAGTTTTAGTTAGAGGTAATAAAATAGATATTACCGATTCAATGAAGGATTATGTAAAGGAGAAGTTAGCAAAACTTGATAAATATACACTAGATGATGATGTTAAGGCTACAGTTAATGTTAAGGTTCGTAATTATTCTCAGAAAGTTGAAGTTACAATACCTTTAAAGACTTTAATTTTAAGAGCTGAAGAAGAAAGTTCGGATTTTTATTCAGCTGTTGACCTTGTAGTTGATAAACTTGAAAGACAAATTAGAAAGAACAAGACTAAATTAAAGAAAAAAGAAAAAGAAGGAGTTAAAGAATTTAATATTGATGATATTATTGATTTATCAGATAAAGAAGAAAGAGAAATTAAGCATAAGAAAATTAATATTAAACCAATGAATCTTGATGAGGCAATTTTACAAATGGAATTATTAGGACATAGTTTCTTTATGTATAAAGATAGTGATATTGAAAAAATTGCTGTAGTTTATAAGAGACATGATGGTGGATATGGCGTAATAGAAGAAGAATAAATAAAATAATATCAAGCAAAATATTCACATTTTGCTTGTTTTTTGGTAAAATAATGAGAAGGAGGAATTTTACATGAATATATTTAAAAAATTATTAGACCATGAATATAAAGAATTAAAGAAATTCAATGCTTTAGCAGATAAAATTGTTGAACTTGATAGTGAATATCAAAAATTAAGTGATGAGGAATTAAAAAATAAAACCACGGAGTTTAAAGAAAGATTAGCTAGAGGTGAAACGCTTGATGATATTTTAGTTGATGCGTATGCAACTGTAAGAGAGATGGCTTACCGAAAACTTGGAGAAAAAGCTTTCTATGTTCAGTTAGTTGGAGCAATTGCTATTCATTATGGTAATATTGCTGAACTTAAAACTGGTGAAGGTAAAACTTTAGTAACCACCTTCCCTGCTTATTTAAATGCTTTAAGTGGAGAGGGAGTTCATGTTGTAACCGTTAATGAATACTTAACTGTTCGTAATGCGGAATGGATGGGTCCAATTTATGAAGGATTAGGTTTAACAGTTGGTATTAATAGAAGAGAGTTATCTTCCCGTGAAAAGAAAGAACAATATGACTGTGATATCCTTTATACAACTAACAATGAACTTGGATTTGATTACTTAAGAGATAATATGGTAATTCGAAAAGAAAACCGTGTTGGAAGAGGACTTAACTACGCAATCATTGATGAAGTTGATTCCATTTTAATAGATGAAGCTAGAACTCCTTTAATTATATCAGGTGGCGAACTTAAAAGTGCCAACTTCTATTTAGAAGCTGATAAATTTGTTAAGAGTTTAAAAAATGATGATGATTATATCTATGATGAAAAAACGAAAGGTGTTACTTTAACAGATGCGGGAAATGAAAAAGCTGAAAAGTTCTTTAAGATAGATAACTTGTATGATATGAATAATGCAGAACTTGTTCATTACATAAATCAAGCTTTAAAAGCTAACTATTCTATGAAATTAGATGTTGATTATGTAGTGCAAGATGGAGAGGTTTTAATTGTTGACCAATTTACAGGTCGTATTATGAAAGGTCGTCAATGGAGTGACGGGTTACATCAAGCAGTTGAAGCCAAAGAAGGCGTTAAGATTAATCAAGAGACTAAGACCGTTGCAACGATTACTTTCCAGAACTTATTTAGAATGTATAAGAAATTATCAGGTATGACAGGTACTGCTAAGACTGAGGAAGAAGAATTTAGAAATATTTATAATATGTATGTTATAACTATTCCAACTAATAAACCAGTTGCCAGAATTGATTATCCAGATTTAGTTTATCCCACAATGGCTGGAAAATATAAAGCAATTGTTAATGTAATTGAAGAAAAACATAAAACGGGACAACCTATCTTAGTTGGTACGATTGCCGTTGAAACCAGTGAACTTATAAGTAGTATGTTAACTAAAAGAGGTATAAAGCATGAAGTTTTAAATGCTAAGAACCATGCCAGAGAAGCTGAAATCATCGCAAGAGCCGGTGAAAAAGGAGCAGTTACGATTGCTACTAACATGGCTGGACGTGGTACCGATATTAAATTAACGGAAGAAACAAAAGAGTTAGGTGGACTTGCTGTAATTGGAACGGAAAGACATGAGTCACGTCGTATTGATAATCAGTTAAGAGGTCGTTCTGGACGTCAAGGAGACCCAGGTGAAAGTCAATTCTTTGTTTCGATGGAAGATGAGTTAATGGTTCGATTTGGAACTGACAGAATAAAAGGTTTACTTCAAACTATGGGCTTTGATGAGACCCAAGCAATTCGTAGTAAAACTTTCACGAATGCCTTATCAAGTGCTCAAGCTAAAGTTGAAGGTAATAACTTTGATATCAGAAAAGCCTTACTTCAATATGATGATGTTATGAACAATCAAAGAGAAGATATCTATGAAAGAAGAAATGAAATCTTAGATAACGAATCTATTCATGATACGGTTTTAGAAACAATTGAAGCCTATATTACTTCTTTAGTTGATAGTCATTTTACGGATAATAAGATAGCAAGTGAAGATTTAAAAGATATTCTTGATGTTACAAATGAAAACTTATTGAAGAAAGATATTAAATTAAGTGATATTGAAAATAAAAATGCTGATGAAATAATCGATTTCATACTTGAAAAAGTAACGAAAGAATATGAAGAAAAATTAAGTGTTTTACCTAAGGAAGTTGCTAATGAATTTGAAAAAGCCATTAGTCTAAATGTAATAGATAAATATTGGACTGAAAATATTAATACTTTATCTCATTTAAGAGAAGCTGTTAGTATGCGTGGTTATGGTGGAGATGACCCTCTTCGGGCTTATACAATGGAAGGTTTGGAATTATATGAAAATATGCTTGATAAGATAGATAAAGATACAACTATCTTCCTATTAAAAGCAGAGATAAGACAAAATATCGAACGAAAAGAGGTTGTTAAAAAGCAGATAACTAACGATACAGAGGAAGGTGGTAGTAAACAACCTGTCAAGAAGAAAGATAAAGTTGGAAGAAATGACCCTTGTCCTTGTGGGTCTGGCAAGAAATATAAAAATTGTTGTGGCAAATAAAAGCATAGTTAATCTGTGCTTTTATTGCATTTATTTAAAAAAATGAAAAATGAACCTTGAAATTTATCAAAAAGATGCTATATAATAATGTGTCAAGAAAGAGATGATGCATTAATGAAAAAAGAAGTAACTATAATAATACCAACTTATAATGATACCTATAAGTCAATGAATGAATCTTTAAATTCTATAGTAACTCAAGATTATAATTTAAAGTTAATTGAAGTAATAATAATTGATGATGGTTCGGACCAAAAAAAGTTCAATATAGAAAAGTTAAAAAATAAATATATTAAATTAGATATTAAATATTTTGGATTAACTGAAAATAAAGGACCAGGATTAGCAAGACAAGTGGGGCTTGATAATGCTTCAGGAGAATTTATTTTTTTCCTTGATTGTGGTGATTATTTATATGATAATAAAGTTATTAGGAACTTTAATAATCTAAAAAAACGTGGATATGATATATATGCCTTTTATATGAAAAGTTTTAATAATGAATTTAACTTTATATACGGAAATGCTAATATATTTGGCATATTTGTAAGAAGAAAATTTATTGAAAAGCATAATATCAAATTTAGTGACATTTTAAAATGGGAAGAAGATTCTTATTTTGAACTAGTATTAAAAAGTTATTCACCAAAAATTTATTCTTCTTATTTATGTGCATATTATTATAGTTATGATGTTAATTCAATAACTAGAAAGGATAATGATGCATATATACTAAAGTTTGTAGGTCATAGTGCTATGATTATAAGAAGTATTTTGGTTTGTAAAAATTATTTAAAAGAAACTAAAAGAAATGCTCTTTTAATTAGAACTATTATTATTTGCTATGCAACGATGTATAAGAAAATCTATATAGAAAATGATATTAGTGAAATAGCATCTAAAGTATTATATTTATTAAGATGTATGATTAAATATTTTGATATGGATACTAGTTGTAAAGAATTTTTTGATAAATTTGAAAATGATTTATCTTATTATCGTTCTTGTACACATTTATATGCTCCAGTTACTGATATTAAAGATTTTTTAAATAGAATCAGTATTCAAGAAAACTTATATGGTGATTATCAAATAGAAGGTACAAATGTAACTTTATATGAATTTTTAAATAAAATAAATTTACAAATTAAATAATAAATGATAAAATTATATTAGTGGAAGATAGAGGTGATATAATGGAAAAGTCATTCATAAAATGGGCAGGAGGCAAAGAAAAAGAATTACCAATTATATTATCTTATTTACCTGATAATTTTGAAAGATATATAGAACCTTTTGTTGGAGGTGGTTCCGTTTATCTTAATATAAATTGTTCAAAATCATTAATAAATGATAAATCTTCTGAATTAATAATGCTTTATAAAATGATTAAGAATGGTGATAAAGAATTTATAGAAAAATTAAAAGATATAAATCATAATTGGAAATTACTTGAAAAAATAGTTAATAATAACTCTAAAGAATTATTATCTTTATATACTTCTTATTCTAAATCTAGAAATACTACTTTAGATAACAAAAAAATAAAACAAGATTATAGTGATAAAATATATGAATTTGTTTTAGAACATTCTGAAGAATTTAATGGTATATTAACAGAACATTTTAATATAAAAATAGATAATTTTTTAAATGAAGTTCGAAAAAACATGATATCTAAAATAGAAAGAATGAGTAAGATAGAAGCTAATCGTGGAAAATTAAGTGACTCTAATATATTAGAAAATTTGGAATGTGCTTTGAAAAGCGCTTTCTATATGCATTTTAGATATTTATATAATAATAAAAATGAACTTGGAATATCTGATTCTTTTTATACTGCTATCTTTTACTTTATAAGAGAATATTGCTATGCTGCTATGTTTAGATATAATGCTAAAGGTAAATTTAATGTTCCATATGGAGGAATTAGTTATAACAATAAGGATTTTGCTAAAAAAATAAATTATTTAACATCTAAAAACTTGAAAAAATATTTAGTTAATACTGAAATTTATAATCTTGATTTTGAAGAATTTTGTAATAATATTACAATAACGGAAAAAGACTTTATGTTTTTAGATCCCCCTTATGATACAGAGTTTTCAACGTATGCTAAGAATACATTTGATAAAAATGATCAAATAAGACTTAGAAATTATTTAACTAAAACGAAAGCTAAATTTATGTTAATAATAAAGAATACCGAGTTTATTTATAATCTATATAATCAAGAAGGATTTTATATAAAATCATTTGATAAAAAATATTTAGTAAGTATTAAAAATCGTAATAATAAAGATGTAGAACATTTAATAATAACAAATTATAAAATATAGGAGGTTTTAATTTGAGTAGTTGGTGGTGGAGAACTAAACCTAGAAGTATAATCAAAACGGTTGAATGGTTCAAAGAATTTGGAAAATTAGAAGGGAAAAATTGGAATGAATGTGATGATAATCTTATTAGCAAAATAAAAGAAAAGGTAATTCATCCTATAAGAAGAGAATATATTTATAATGCTCATAGAGATTCTGATGAATTTCTTAATAAATTAACCTTTAATCAATATATGAGCGGCGATTATGATAAAAAAGAAACGGAAAGTAATGGAAGAAATGATAAAACAACATATGAATTTTTTGGATTCTCCTATGTTGATAACAATGGTATAATTAAAATAACTGATGTTGGAAAATTAATTATTAATGAACTTTTTGATAATGAAGATTTTTTAAAGCAATTATTAAAATTATATTTTCCAAATAAAATATCTTATAAAAAAGATATGGATGAATCTGATGGGATATTTCCTATGGAATTATTACTATTGGCACTTGATAAATATGAATATTTAAATAGAAGTGAATTGGTGTTACTATTTGGATGTATAAAAAGAAATATGATATCAATAGCATTAGATACAATTGGTAAGTTTAGAAAAGAATATTCAAAATTAAATAAAAATGATATTAATAAGGTAAAAAAGTTATGTCAAAAAATTTATATTGAAAGCTATGGAAAAATAGATAACCAAATAGATTCATATTACGATTATGCTGAAGCTTTTGGAAGAAGTTTAGTATATACAGGATTGTTTAAATTAACAGGTAGAAGTATAGCTAGTCAAATTAAAGGTAGAGAATATTCTATTTCAAAAATTAAATTATTAATTAATCAATATGATTTTTCTATAAAAAAATTTAATAATATAGATGAATATATGGCTTGGTTTGGGAATCCGGATGCAACAACTCTTCCTTGGGATAATCCTAAAACAAGAATAGATTTAATTAAAAACAAATTGGAATATTTACAAAATATTGAAGTTACAGATAATTTAAAAAATAACTATGGAATATCTATTCAAAATATTATTGATGATAAAATTACAACCTTTAAGAATAGATTGGTTAATTTATCCAATGATACTGAATTAAAAATAATCGAAAAAGAAATAGTAGATTATATTACTAGTTTAAATGAAAAAAAATATATTGAAATTGTTGCAACAACGAAAGAAGCAAGAAATGAAATATTGGAAAAATATAAAGATATTTTAGATAATGATGATATGAGTGCCTTATGGTTAGAAGTTAATACTTGGAAATCTCTTCTTGCAATCACAGGAAAAAAAGAAGTAAAAAGAAACTTTAAGATTGAAGAAGATTTAAGTCCAAAAAGTTTTGCACCAGGAGTTGGGAATACTCCAGATATGGAATTATATAGTGGTGATATTATTATATTACCTGAAGTATCCTTAATGTCTGGAGTAAGACAATGGGAACACGAAGCTTCTAGTGTCATAGATCACGTACTAAATTTTATAGATGCTTATCAAAATAAAAAAGTTTTAGGATTATTTATATCAACTAGCATTAACATTAGAACTAATTGGCAATTCTTTATTTTAAATAAGGAAAGTTGGATTTCTAAACCAGTACCAGTTATTCCTATTACTATTAATAATTATTGTTGCATAATTAAAACTATGTATGATAAAAATATCAATATTAATGAATTTATTAAGTTATTATTTGATATTCATGAACTTGCTTTAAAATCAGAAAATTTTAATATTTGGAATGAAAAAACAAAAGCTAGAATTAAAGAATGGATTAATAGTTATAGCTAAAAAAGGAAACTATTTGAATGGTAGTTTCCTTTTATAAAATTTCATTTAACTTAGTAAGCATTTTATCAATGTTTTTAAGTTTAGAAGATACTTTAACTTTTATATTAGTTTTATCTAATAAATCTTTTAAAGCAATCATAGCTTCTTCATCTCTTACATAAATACATCTTGGTTTTCCGAATCTTAAGAAAAATTTTACTAAATAATCAATTGAATCAACTATATAATCTTCCCTACTCTTATAATCTTTCATATTAATAAATTTTTGGTCTAAAATATATCCTGATTTTCTATCAATAATCATTCTAATTAACGGATAAGCATATCTTTCATCTTTAGTTTTATTTTCTTCTATTATAACTGGAAAATAATTTAAAAACTCATATTCTAATTCAATATTAGTTAATTTAAGTTTCTTTAAATCCTTTTCTATTTCTTTACTAATTTGAACAGTACCAAATTTTCGTTCAGGAATCATTAATTTATCTATTATATCAACATATTCTTTAGATTCATCATTATAAAATCTAGTAAAAACATTTCCATTTTCAAAATCAATTTTAATATTATCATTAATAACTTTTGAAAACATTTCATAAAAATTATTTAAAACTTCGATTAAAATTTCAACTTGACTTATATTAATATGACTAGGTTCATAACCTTTTTCAAATCTTTCAAAAGAAATCCAAGTATTTTTAAAACTTAATCCTAAAACCTTAATTATTTCTAAGTTCTTAGGCATTGTTTCATTTTTACTTAAATAAACACAACTAAGACAATCTTGATAATTAAAAACTACTGTTTCAGGATAATCATTATTAACTAAACTAAGATATGAATGAATTTGTGTTCCTTGATAAATATTTAAACCTGTATGAAGTCCTGCATTTCCCATAATACAGCAATAGAAAATATCATTTAATTTGGGAGATACATAAACAAATAAATCCATATCACTAAAATATTTCCAAGGTTTAACTTTTTCAATTTTTCCTGCTATCTCATATAATTCTAACCATTGTTTTTTCTCATTTACTTTCATTAATAACACTCCTTTCAAAACTATCATTAAAATCTATATTATTTATAATATTTATTGTTGTAATACCTTCTCCGGTATTAGGATTAATTGTTGAATAAATATAGTCGGTTGCAAAGAAGAAAAGTAAGATTATACAAATAATTGTCTTAAGTTGAGGTTTAACTAGATTATATAAATTATCAAGAATTGGGGCTATAAAATAAGTAACACCACAGCCTCCAAGACCAAAGACTAGAAGTCCTTCTAAACAAATTTTTCCTTGAAAATTCAAGAAATATCCACTATAATCCCACCATTTCATGTGATTAAAAATCTCTAAATACCAAGCTGTTCCATATTCAATTACACCACATAAAACAAAAGCTAACAAGAATACTAACCAAGGCTTTTCTCTAAAAGGTTTCAATAAAAGTAAAATCAATATTCCACCATATCCATAAATTGGTAACCAAGGACCAAACATCGTTCCCCTATTAATAAACACTCCATCATTCATAAAACCAATGGCTACTTCATACAACCAACCAAATATTGCAAAACTAAAGAAGAATAAAATATAATTAATAACACTATAATTTTTGCGATAATCAATACTTAACCATTTTCGATGCTTTCTAAATTCAATTTTATATTCATCAGATGGATATTCTTTTTCACTTTCCTCTTCAATATCTAAATAATCATCATTTAAAAGATTAGAATATTTCTTTTTAATTCTCTTTCTTAATTCCATATAAAATTCAGCAAATGTACATTGTTCATAAATATCAAAATAGAAAATACTTGAAAGATTAAAAGTAAATGAGGCTAGAATTTTCCAACCAATAAAACTTAAATCAAGTTTAAATAAATTAAACTTATTACCATTTGTTAACTCTTTACTTAATTTAAAAGCATCTTTAACACCAATGTTCGGGTTTTCAGCTAATATATAAGGTATCATACTATATTCATAATGCTTAATAATTCCTCCAACAATTGTTAAATCCCATAAAAACTGATAAACCATTCTTACAAACAATACTCTAGCAAGTTGCCAAGTCTTTTTAACCTTATAAGGAAATAAAAGTTTATCAATCTTTGTATTTCGATACTTTCTTTGTTCTAAAAAATATCTACATCTTCCAATTATAATTACATTTTGTATTAACAAGAAAATGGCAAAGGATATCAAAGAAGCAATTAAAATTGTTATAAATATACTTATATTACCTTTAAAAAACAAACTATTAAATGCATTTATAATGCCAAAGATAAAAGAATCATTATCCATTATTTGATTAAAGAATAAAGCTAAAACACCTCGGTTATACTTCTTTGTTGAAAAATCATTTTTAGCAGTATCATGTTTATTAACAATATCTCCGATTACTTCCTTAGCTTCTTCTTTATTATCAGGTATCTTATCGGTTATTTCAATATTTGGAACAGGATTAGAATCAAATATATTAGTAACATAATCATAACCACCAGCAACTAATAAAGATGCTAAAAAGACTAAGATAACATTTCTAAAGTAATGTGACTTAACACTCTTTCGAGCTTTTTCTTTTAGTTCTTTTCTACTTCTCATACAAACCTCTTAATACGTTTATTATAATATAAAATTAAGAAAAAATCTATACCTAATAGATATATTCCTAAATTCTCTAAATAAGTAAAATTATGTAAATTTACACTTTTTTCTTGACTTTTTTCCTTAAAAATGGTAATATATAGCAAATCACGAAGGGGTTTAGCTAAAAAATATCCACCAAATTGGGGATAAAAATAAAAGGAGGCTATATGTTAAGAATATTTTATAAGTATGTAAATGAACTTATAGATGAAGAAACTTTAGTAAAGGAATTAAAAAAACTTGCAAAGTGTGAAAAAGATAATGAAAAACGTAATCAAATACTTGATTTAATGTATTTAATTAAAATTGCTATGATTGTCTATAAAAATAGTAATTATGAATTATATGATGCCGTTTATGAATTATTTTTAAGTAATCCTTTATATAACGAACTTGCTAATGATATAAATAGTAAAGATTTAATGAATTTAATAACTGATTATATGAAAGTTAAAAATCCACCTTATGTTAATCAAGAAGAATTTGACCAATTAGTTGAAGCTGCTAAGGAAAGTGTTGATTCTAATGAAAGTTGTTTTAGACTTGCTTTAAATTATGTATTATATGACCTTGATTTTTCAAAGATAGAAGACTATTTAATAGATTCAAAAGACCCTTGGTATATGGCTAAATATGTATCTCAAATTGATAATAGTTGTTATAATCTTGATAAATTAATTAATAAAATTTCATCAACAGTTGATAGAAAGTATATAAAAGAATTATTAAATATGGAACCATTTACTAGAGAATTATCATTTGAACAAGCTACAAAACTTCAAGAAGTATTAAAATAAAATTATCCACAATAATGTGGATAAAAATTTAATTTACCATATAATATATTAGAAAAATGGCGGGATGCTGTTTTTCTTTTTTAATATGTTAATAGAATTTAAAAATTTATCTTCTTCTTCTTTAGTTAAATTAAGTTTTATAATATCTCGAACTCCCTCTTTATTAATAATAGCAGGATTACTTATAAAAATATCATTATCTTTATTATAACAAGATACTGTAATAATACTATTCTCGTCTCCTAAAATAGCATTTATGATTTTAACTAAACAAACACCTATTCCAAAGTTGGTAAATCCTTTCTTTTCAATAATTTTATAGGCTGAATCTCTTACTTCAATATATATATTATCAAGTTGTTCTTTATTTAAATAATTACTAATCGGGTTAAGACCAACAGTTGCACTTTTCCAAGGTACAAATTCACTATCACCATGTTCACCAATCACATAAGCATGAACATTATTAGGATTAATATTTAACTTATCACCTATTAAGAAACGAAGTCTTGAGGTATCAAGTGATGTTCCAGAACCTATAACTTGGCTTGCTTTAAAATTTGGATTTTTTTGTTTAGCATATTTATAAACAAGATTAGTCATAATATCAAGAGGATTAGTAGCAACTAAAAAGATGCCTTGAAAATCATTGTCCATAACTTTTATTACAATATCTTCAATAATAGTTTTATTTTTATTTATTAAATCAAGTCTTGTTTCTCCTACTTTTTGATTAATACCTGCGGTTATACAAACAATTTTTGCGTCCACAACTTCCTTATACTCCCCTACTCTAATCTTTAATTTTGAAGGAGCAAAAGCTAAAGAATGATTTAAATCCATAACATCTCCTAAAGCTTTATCTTTATTTGTATCAATTATTACTAATTCTCCTATCTTCGTTCTTTGATTAATTAAAGCATAAGCAAAACTAGAACCAACATTACCACAACCAATTAAAACTATTTTATTATTCATAAAATCATATCCTTTTGCTATTAATATGGTAAAAATTAAAAAAAATATAACTTTTTATGTGAAATTAGTGTGAAATAAGTTGATTTTCTAGAAAAAAATATTATATAATGATAGTGGGAGGTCAAAATGAAGAAAAATAACACACTAAAAGTATTACTAATTGCAATTTTAGCAACATTCTTACTAACTTGGATATTACCTATTACTTATTTCAATGGTACTTTAGCAGCTGATGTAAGACATCCTGCTGGATTATTTGATTTCTTAGGTTATCCAATTGGTATATTACCAGGTTACTTTATCTTAGCATCTTTCTATGTTTTATTAGTTGGTGCTTTCTATGGAGTATTTGAAAAAACTGGTGCTTATCGAAAAGTATGTGATAAAATTGCTAAATTATTTAAAGGAAAGGAGATTATATTCTTTGCAACCGTTGTAACACTCTTAGTAGCAATTGTAGCATTCTGTGGATTTAGTTATGAACTTATCTTTGTACTACCACTATTAACAACAATTATTCTTTTAATGGGATATGATAGAATAACAGTTGCTTTAACTACAATTGGTTCAATTGCTGTTGGAATGATTGGTTCATTATTTGGAGCAAATATAACTGGTGCATATGTTGATACTATCAACCAAGCAGCATCTACTACTCTAAATTATACAGGTCTAATCTGGGTTAGAGTTGCAATTCTAGTTCTTGGAATAGCTTTATTAACATTTAATATTATCTGGCGTTTAAAGAAAAAAGATGTTAAAAAAGATAATGAAAAAGAATTGGTTGCTTTGAAAGTAGAAGTTAAAAGTCGTAAAGGAAAAAAACGTGCTATTTGGCCAGCTATTGTTATCTTTGATTTAATCTTAGTTTTAATGATATTTGGTTCAATTAACTTTAGTGGAGCCTTTGGCGTTACAGTATTTGATACTTTCAATGACAATGTCATGGCATTTAAGATTTGGGATTATGATATATTTGCAAAGATTCTTGGTTCAATGGGATTATTCTCAGGTGCCATTGGTACATGGGGAGCATTAGATTTCTCAATGTTCTTAATTATTGCAACACTTATTCTTGCAATTATTTATCGTATTAAACCAAATGAAATTTTTGAAGGTTATAAAGATGGTGCTAAGAAATTTGGACTTGCTGCTCTACTTATGTATTTAGCTTATACAGTTTTAGTTCTAGCTTCTAATCATCCAATTGTCTTAACAATAATTAAACCATTAATGGAAATAACTAATGGATTTAATGCTATTACACTTGCTGCTTCAACATTTATAACAAGTATCTTCTATATAGATCCTTTTTATACAGCATCAGCAATTCTACCTTATGCTGTAAGTGTAATTCAAGATACAACTGTTTATCCTTTAATAATCTTTATTTCTCAAGCAATGCAAGGTTTAGCCCTTTTAGTTGCTCCAACAAGTATTGTATTATTAGGTATAGTTAGTTATTTAAAAGTATCTTATACAGATTGGATAAAAAATATTTGGAAAATCTTCTTAGAGTTATTACTACTTAGTTTTATAGCATTTATAGTTGTTATAGTATTTAAGTTAGTTTAAATAAATCTAAGTATAAAATAAAAAATTCGTTATCACGCGAATTTTTTTATTTCCCTTCGTTATAGTTAGTAAACAAAAGACCAATATTTATAAGTCCGGCTATACCAACAATGGTATAAACAATACGACTAAGTAAAGTCATATCTCCGAATATTGTTGCTACAAGGTCAAAATCAAAAATACCAATTAGTCCCCAGTTAATTGCACCAATTATGGTAAAAACTAAGGCTATCTTTTGTAATATTTGCATAAAACTCCTCCTATCACTAACTATCATAAACAAAAAATTAGAAATTATTCATAAATGTTGGAAAAAGTTCAATTTAGGTATTTTTTCTTTTTAACAACTAGGTAAGTAAATGTCGGACAAAACACTAAACTTATCCGACATTTACTTACCTTTAATAAAACATCAATTATTCTTCTTATCAATTAAAGCATTTATATATCCATCAACTCTTGCTTGGTCAACATTAGATAATTTTTTTAATTTAGTTAATATTTCAAATTGATTTTCTGATATATTATCAGGTTTAAGTTCATTTATAGGTAAATCGTAATTGGTTCTACAAAGTATATAATCAATATTAGTATGAAAATAATCAGCCATTTTTATAAGAATATCAGTACTTGGAGTAACTTTTCCAGTTTCATATGAACTAATTGTTTCTTGAGTTAAACCAAGATCAATTGCTAATTTTATTTGTAATATATCTTTTTTCTTTCTAAGTTTTTTAATATTATTGTCCATAAAAATCCTCCTATAAATAATTTTAAATTATATTATTAAGAATTATAGTATTATAAATTATATTAAAATGATTAAAAATGGTATTTACTTTTTGAAATCCTTATTATATAATGGTAATATAATATGGAGGTATAAATATGAATAATAAGAAAAAAATAATATTAGGAGTTAGCGTAGTTATTTTATTACTCTCTTTAGGTTTTGCTTTTGCTATTTGGACATACTCAAAGACTCTTGGCGATCAAACCTTAATTTCGGGAGACATCTTTTTGAAGTATACAGAAGGAGATACAGTTAATATGAAAGAGGCGATGCCAAGTGTAACGTATAATCCAGATGAGTACTTTGAGTTCTCTGTAGAAGGAAGGAACAAGTATTCTAAAGATGTAGTCTATGAAATACTTCTTGAAGAAGGAGACGAACCTACAGGAGAAGGTAATGAAACAAGAAATGTAAGAATTAAACCAAGTCTTCTTAAATTTAGATTAGTTGAAGTAAAAGAGGGACAAGAAGAAGAGTTAATTCAAGAAGGAAGTTATGACTCAATAGATGGAAGAAGAATATGGATAGATAAAGTACCAGCCAATACCACCAACCAAATTAAATATACATATAGACTATATATGTGGATATCAAATGATGCCAAGATAGGAAATATGGAAGGAGCAGATTATACAGCCGAAGTTTGGAATAATAATGTTTATGCATCAGTTAAAGTTGGAGTAAATGGAGACTTTAATGAAAAAGATTTAACCGAAGATTATTTAATCTTAAATGCTCAAAATGAGTCAGGAGAACCATATGATTTAAAACAACCAATTCAAAGTGATGAAGATATAACAATAACCTTAGGTTCAAAAAGAGAGGTAACAAAGTTTGTAGTAGAAAAATCAAAAGAAAATCCAATTGCTTTAACGAGTTTAGAAGAACCAGCCAATTATACTGCATCTTATAATGAAGCAACAAGAGCCTGGGAAGCCAAAATAACAATAGATGAAACAGGAATCTATGATTACTATGCAGTATATGATGAAGATAATGGTATAAATTCAAAAACATATAGTTTTACAGTCTTAATGAATCCAGATAGATTTGTCAAAGTAGAAAAACCAACAAGTGAATTATGTAAACAAGGATTAACATATACAGGAAGTCCACAAGACTTAATAGATGAAAGTAATCTAGATAAAGAAGGATATACAATAACCCAAGTCCAAGGAACAGATGCAAATAGTTATGAAGTAAAAGCAAAGTTAAAAGATAAATTCAGATGGAGTGACTCTTCTCAAGAAGATACAACATTCAATTGTACAATAGGACCAAAGACAACAGAATTAACATATGAACCAGCAACAAAATTAAGTGTATTTAAAGGTTCAAAAGGAACTATAAAAATAAATGCACCAACAGAAGGAACATTTGAAGTAACATCGAATGCAAGTGAAACAGCCAGTGTAACATTCACACCAGCAAGTGGAACTTCAACAACTGTAACAGTGCAAGGACAAGAAGAAGGTTCAACAAGTTTAGATATAAAATTTACTCCATCAAGTAATAATTATACAGAAATAACAGATACATACGGCATAGAAGTTACTGAACCACCTATAGCAACATCAGTACTAAAAGAAAAATTAGGAACAGGAGGCTTAATAGGAGTAACAACAAGTAATACTAAGACAACAAGTAAAACAGCAAGTAATATAAGAGAATATAGATATTCGGGAGCAGAAGTAAATAATTATGTCTACTTCAATTGTAGTGATAGTGAAAGTGAACAAAATGCGGATAATTGTGAAACATGGAGAATAATTGGAATCTTCAAAGACGATGCAGGAGAAGAACATATGAAAATAGTAAGAAATAGTACATCAACTACAATGGTATGGAATAGTAGCAATAATCAAAGTTGGACATCATCTTCGGTAAATGCATATTTAAATGGAAGTTATTTAACATCGTTAACAAGTAAAGCACAAAATATGATATATGAAGAAGCGAAATGGTATTTAGGAAAATTTACAGATGATGATACAACAGTAAATTTATATACGCAAGAAAGAAGTACATCAGATTATAGTCCATGGACAGGAAAAATAGGATTAATGTATCCAAGCGATTATGGATTTGCATCAGATAGTAGCAATTGGAGCAAAAAGTCATGTACCGATTATAGTACATATATAAAAACGAATTGGCTATTTCAAGATGCCAACCATTCGTATGCCGAATGGTTCTTGTCGCCGTCTTCCTATTACTCTAACTCTGTCGCTTACTGGCTTTCGGATGGTCGCGTTACCTATACTTTTTCCAGCTATAGTCTCGGCGTCCGCGCAGCCCTTTATCTTAAATCCACCGTACAAATAACAGGAAATAATGATGGAAGTTTGACGGCACCTTACATGTTATCTGTTGAATAATGTAAAAAAATAAAATTATTCATGAATATTTAAAAACTTCTTAAATATAATTAATTGAAAGAAAGAAAAAGGGGTTTTAAATGAAAAAAATTTTAATTTTATTAATGGTACTATGTACTATCTTTATAACTGGATGTGGTAAAAACGGAGTTGATAAAATATTTAAAGATTTAACTGATAAAATTAATAAATTAGATAGCTATACTTTAAATGGTAATTTAACTGTTAAAAATAGTAATAATTCTTATAATTATAGTGTAAGTGTTAGTTACATGGCTAAAGATAAATTTCGAGTATCATTAATTAATACTGCTAATAATCATGAACAAGTAATTCTTCGTAATGATGAAGCCGTATTTGTTCTAACACCTAGTTTAAACAAAAGTTTTAAATTTCAAAGTGATTGGCCATACAATAATTCACAAGTCTACTTGTTAGGTTCAATTATTGATGATTTAAATAATGATAGTAATGTTACTAAAGAAGAAAAAGATTCAATGTATGTATTTACAAGTACAGTTAATTATCCTAATAATCCTAATTTAGTTAAACAAAGAGTAACTGTTGATAAAGATTTAAAAGTTACTAAAGTAGAAGTATTAAATGCTAATGATGAAGCTGAAATGACTTTTGATATAACTAATATTGATTATGGACCAACTTTTGATGAGTCATACTTTGAAGTAAATAGTATTATTAATACTAATACCAATAATCAACAAGGAACTAATAATAGTAATAATAATCAAGATAAAGATAAAAATACTGATACTGAAAACAAAGAACAAAATACTGATGGTAATGAAAACCAAAATACTGATACCAATACAAATAGTGATACTAACACAAATACTAATACTAATGAAGACGCAAGTGGCAATAAAGAAGAACAAAATACTAATACAGAGACAACGGCAACACTTGATGATATCATCTATCCATTATACCTACCAACAGGAACTGTCTTAGAAGAACAAGAGAAAGTAAGTAAAACTGATGGAGAAAGAGTAATTCTAACATTTGGTGGTGATAAAGGATTTACTTTAGTTGAAGAAACGGCCACAGTCTCTAAAGAATTTACAGTCATTCCAACTTATGGCGAACCACTTCAAGTAAATGATACAATTGGAGCTGTAACTGATAACTCACTTAACTGGGTAAGCAATAATGTAGAATATTATATAGTATCTGATGTTATGAGTGCTTCTGAACTTTTGGATATAGCAAACTCAATTAGTGCTGAAGCAACCGTTGCATCCTTAAAATAAAGTTAATGTCATATGGCATTAATTTTTTTGATATTCAATCTCCATAATTTCTAATCTTTCAAAATAAGTATTAAATTTAGAAAACTCTAAATAACTATTTTTAAATTTTAATTTTTTTAAATAATAATTAGTTAAATATAAATAACCAAGTAAGATTCCATTTATATAAACTAAAATTCTTTTTCCATTAAACTTAATCTTATTTCTTTTAAATACTTTATTAACATACTTAATAATATCATCATCACTATCTTTATTAAAACCAACATCATATAAAAATTTAATATCTAAAATTAGATCATCTTTATTTATTTTATAATTTGTTTTCATATTATTATTTTGTTATATTAATTTAAGATTATACAAATAATACTAATAAATATACTTTCATTTGAAAAAATTACATATATACATTAATATTCCTTTGAAAAAGTTGCAGTATGATAGTGATATTCCTTTGAAAAAATAACAAAAGATATTTTAAAATATTAAAAAATGTAGTATAATACTAAATAGGTGATGTTATGTTAGAAAGAAAAATAATGCAAGATTTAATTGCATGGAAGAATAATCCTCTTAAAATGACTCTTGTTGTAAAAGGAGCAAGACAAGTTGGTAAAACATTTATAATTCAAGAATTTGCTAAAAATAATTATAAGCATTATGTTTATATTAATTTTTATCAGAATGAAAATTATAAAACTATATTTGAAGGTGATTTAAGTGTAGATAATTTAATTAAACAAATGTCTTTAAGAATTCCCAATATTGAATTAGTTCCAGGAGAGACAATTATCTTTTTAGATGAAATTCAATTTTGTCCAAATGCTAGAACGGCTTTAAAATTTTTTTCATTAGATAAAAGATTTGATGTAATAGCTTCTGGTTCCTTACTTGGAATAAATTATAAAAAAGTAGAATCTTATCCAGTTGGTTATGTTGAGCATTTAGAGTTATCATCCCTTGATTTTGAAGAGTTTTGTTGGGCTAATGGTGTAAGTCATGAATCTATAAATGATATTAAAGAATATTTTCTTGAAAGAAAGCCAGTTCCTAAGGCTATGCATGAGAGAATGTTAGAATTATTTAAAGAATATATTGTAGTTGGAGGAATGCCTAGAGTGGTTTATGATTTTGTAAATAATCATAATTTTCAAAGTGTTTTAAAAATGCAAAGAGATATTTTAGAAGATTATAAAGATGATATTGCTAAGTATGCTGAGGGAACTGAAAAAGCTAAGGCCAGAGCCTGTTTTCTCTCAATTCCGAAACAATTAGCAAAGAAATATAAAAAATTTCAATATAGTATTGTTAAAAGTGGAGCTTCTGCTTCTAGATATGAAGGTAGTTTAATGTGGTTATATGATGCTGGTATAATTAATTTTTGTTATAATTTAACACATCCTGAATTACCTCTTGAGGGAAATGCAATAAATGATACTTTTAAAGTTTATATGAGAGATACAGGTTTACTTATGGCTATGCTTGAAGATGGTAGTCAAGAAGAAATAATAGATGGTAACTTAGGAATTTATAAAGGAGCAATCTATGAAAATATAATTGCTGATATTTTTACAAAGGCTGGGAAAAAATTATATTATTTTGAACATAATTCAACTTTAGAAATAGATTTCTTTATAAGATATAATAAAAAGATAACGGCTATTGAAGTAAAATCTGCTGATAATACCAAAACCAAATCTTTAAACTCAGTAATGAAAAATTATAATGTAGAGCAAGGAATTAAATTATCTGCTAAGAATATAGGTTTTAAAGATGATATTATAAGTTATCCAATTTATATGGCTATGTTTTTATAAATAGTTTTATACAAATTTAAAATAGTACTTTAATTTTGTATAAATGTGTGATATAACAAGTATATTAAAAAATTAATAATTATCTTTTCAAAAGTATTGAATTTCTAAGTTAAATATGATAATATAGTCATGTGTTTGATTGAAGGAGTAAATATAAAATACTTTTAAGAGAAGTAATGTTAGGTGCAAATTACTAAGATATTTTATATTGAAGACATCAATTATAAGAACAATCGTTTATTTGCGTTAAAAATAAAGAGCATGAAAAGTCATGAACTAAAGTGGTACCGCGGGGAATACTCGTCTTTAGATTTAGGGCTTTTTTAATTTAAGGAGGAGAAAATGGAGAAATACAAAGAATATACGATTAATAATATTGGAGAAAAAGTTACTTTAAAAGGATGGGTAAACAAAGTTAGAAATTTAGGAGGTTTAATTTTCATTGATTTAAGAAACAGAATGGGAATATTACAAATTGTAGTTAGACCTAATACTGATATTTATGAACTTGCTAGTACTTTAAAATCAGAATATGTAATTGAAATTACAGGTACTATTGTTGAAAGAGAAAACAAAAATGATAAAATAAAATCTGGTGATATTGAAATAAACGCTAGTAATTTAATATTAATTAATAAATCTAAAGATATACCATTTATAATAAGTGATGATACAACAGCTTTAGAAGATACAAGATTAAAATATAGATATTTAGATTTAAGAAGAAATAAATTACAAGATATCATGAAGTTAAGAAGTGAAATTACTTTTTCAGTTAGAGAGTTTTTAACAAACTTAGACTTTCTTGAAATAGAAACACCTATTTTATCTAGATCAACTCCTGAGGGGGCTAGAGATTATTTAGTTCCATCAAGAGTTAATAAAGGAATGTTCTATGCCCTACCCCAATCACCTCAAATATATAAACAATTATTAATGCTAAGTGGATTTGAAAGATATTTCCAAATTGCAAGATGTTTTAGAGATGAAGATTTAAGAGCTGATAGACAACCAGAGTTTTCCCAAGTTGATGTTGAATGTTCTTTCATAGATGAAAATGAAATAATGACTTTAGGTGAAGAATTAGTAGCCCATGTTTTTAAGAAAGTAAAAAATATGGATATTAAATTACCACTAGAGAGAATGAAATACGATGATGCTATAGCTTTATATGGTTCTGATAAACCAGACTTAAGATATGATATGAAAATTAATGATATAACAAATATCTTTAAAGAAACTGAATTTAATCTTTTTAAAGATACAATTGATAATGGTGGTATTATAAATGCTATTGTTGTAAAAAATAATTCAGCAAATTTCTCTAGAAAAAATCTTGATAATTTAGTCGAATTTGTAAAAGGATATAAAGCATCTGGTCTTTCTTATTTAAAATTTGAAGATGAAATAAAGGGTTCTATTTCTAAAGTGATATCTTCGGAAGAAATAAATGCTTTAAAAGAACAATTAAAATTAGAAAATAATGATTTAGTATTAATTGTAATAGGAAATTATGATATAGTTAAAAAGTCATTAGGAGCTTTAAGATGTAAGTTAGCAAGTGATTTAAATTTAATTAATCAAGATGATTATAAGTTATTATGGGTTGTTGATTTTCCTTCTTTTGAATGGAGCGAAGAAGAAAATAGATATGTTGCCTGTCATCACCCATTTACGATGCCAAAAGATTCAGATGTTGATAAACTATTAACTGATAAGTCTCATTGCTATAGCAAGACCTATGATATTGTTATAAATGGTTATGAAGCAGGTGGAGGTTCTATTAGAATTCATGATGAAAAAGTCCAAGAAATAATGTTTAAGGCTCTAGAATTAAGTGAAAAAGATATTGAAGAAAAATTCGGATTCTTTGTTGAAGCACTTAAATATGGATGTCCTCCTCATGGTGGATTTGCTTTAGGACTTGATAGATTAACTATGCTACTTGCAAAAACAGATAATATCAGAGATGTAATTGCCTTCCCTAAAACTTCTTCAGCCTATGATTTAATGTGCAATTGTCCTAATACAGTTGATAAAAACCAATTAAATGATTTAGGTATAGAATTAAAGAATAATAAGAGTTAAAATTAAGTTTTTAACTTTTTTAATAAAGGAGGAAAAATGTCAAAAAAACTAGTTTGTATAGGTGGTGGAGAAAATGGCCGATTACTTGAAAATGGTAATTATGCTCCCTATGAAACACTAGAAATTGATAAAGAAATAGTCAGATTAACTAAAAAGCAGAAACCTAACTTTTTATTTATAAATCATGCTATGGAATCTTTAACAATTCAAGAAAGTTATTATCAAACGATGAAAAAAATTTATGAAGAAAAGTTTAATTGTAATTGTAAAGATTTAAAGAGTAATGAATTAGAAAATGAAAAGATAGTTAAAGAAAAAATAGAATGGGCTGATATTATATATGAAGGTGGTGGAGATACCTCTCTTTTGCTTGATTTATGGCATAAAACTAATTTCGATAAAGTATTATATAACGCTTGGCTTAATGGCAAAGTAATATGTGGTATTTCAGCAGGTGCTGTTTGCTATTTTAAATCTTGTAATTCTGATAGTTCTAAAGATTCTAAAAATAAGTTTAGTAGTCTTAAAGGTTTAAATTGGTTTAATCTTCATATAACACCTCATTGCAATGAATATTTACGACACGAGTCTACCATTGAACAATTAAAAGAAAATAATTTAGTAGGTATTATGTTATCTAATTGCATTGCTTTAGAAATAATAGATGATAAATATAGGGGGTGGCGACAAAACCCCTTTTTTCTATAATTATAAAAAAAATAAGTTTACATAATTTGTGATTCAATTTT
>CANRDV010000021.1 GCA_947629475.1 uncultured Bacilli bacterium | reverse complement strand
ATCATTTGGATATACTGCATAGTAATCATAGATACCTGTTTCATCTAAAGTTATTGTTGCTTCCCAAGCTCTTGTTGCTTCATTATAAGATGCAGTATATCCATTTGCATCAGGTAAACTCGTTAAGGCTATTGGATATTCACTTGATTTAGATACTACAAACTTTGTTACTTCTCTTTTTGATGCTAAAGTTAAAGTTATATCTTCATTACTTTGAACTGGTGTATTTAAATCATAAGGTTCTCCTGATTCATTTTTAGCATTTAATATAAAATAATCTTCGGTTAACTCTTTTTCTTCGAAGTCTCCGTTTACTCCAACTTTAACTGATGCAAAGACATTATTGTTCCAAACTTCGGCTGTATAATCTGCTCCTTCCATATTTCCTATCTTAGCATCATTTGATATCCACATATATAATCTATATGTATATTTTATTTCACTAGTTGTATTTGCTTTTACTCTATCTACCCATATTCTTTTTTTATTTAAATCATTGTATGAACCTGCTTGGATTAGTTCTTCCTCTTCTTTACCTTTTACTTCAACTAATCTAAACTTAAGAAGTTCTGGTTTTATTCTTACATTTCTACTTTTGTTTTCTTCTCCAGATGGAGTATCTCCTTCATCAAGAAAGATTTCAAAAACTACATCTTTCTTATACTTATTCTTTCCTTCTACTGAAAACTCAAAATACTCATCTGGATTATAAGTAACACTTGGCATGGCTTCTTTAATATTTATGGTATCTCCTTCTGTATACTTTAAAAATATATCTCCACTTATTAAGGTTTGATTACCTAAGGTCTTCGAATATGTCCAAAGAGCATAGGCTCCTCCTATGGTTAAGACTAAAACTAAGATTGCAACGACGATAACAATTACCTTTCTTTTTTTACTTTGATTATTCATATTACTTTAAACTCCTTCCATTTAGGGATATGCCCCTGTATTATGATTATATTATAAGATAAATTAACGGACTTTTCAAGCCCTTTTGAGAGAAACCTAAAAAAAGACATAGAAAAGCGTAGTATTAATATACTACTTCTCTATGTCTAAATTTGTCGATTGATAAATTTTCAATTTGTATTAAATTAGATAAGTCCCCCCCCATTATTAACGTATTGCTAACTATAATATTTGATACATTATATATATTTTTGTTTGTCATGAGAGTTCACATCCTTTCTAACTTATATAAATATATTACCATAAATTTCTAAATAATCAAGTAGTTATTATAAATTTATATGTAAAAAGATGTAAACTTATAATATTTTATTTATTATTGTAAATACTAAATCAATTAGAAATGCTAAGATAACTATGTATGTATATATATGAGGAAGTTTATGTAATAACTTTTTTACTTTAGGATAAATAACATATATATTAAAAGTAGCAAGAAGTCCCCAGATTAAAGAATTAGTTATACAAATGTATTTACCTAGAGAATCAGAATGACTTGAGTAATTCCAAAGGTCTTGATTAAAAATTAGATGAAGTAATTCACCACCTATAAATTCAATTAAAGACATAATAACTGTGAATATTAGATAATACATTATTAACTTTAATAATTTATTCTTTAGAGTTGTTCTTTTTTCTAAAAATTCATAGATTAAAATAGATGCTAAAACACCAAAACCATAAACAAAAGTATATGGTCCATAGAAAATACCACTTTTGTTATTTACATTAGATATTTTATAAATAGTACTTTCCATTAGAAAACCTAAAATAGAATAAAAGAAAATATAATTTAGATAAAGCATATTATCACCTTTAATAGTATATCTAATATTTAAAAAAAAATCACAAAAGTGACTTTTTTTAGTTTGTAGGATTTGGTTTTGTATAAGTTGCATCGCTAAATGCAAGAATTAATCCAAAGATAAATGGTAAGAATATCATACCAATTCCAAATCCTGAATTTTTACCAAAGCAAATAGCTAGTTTATAATATGCCATATAATTAAATATCATAACGATAAATGCTCCGACAAAAGGAATAAATCCTAAGAAAACATACCATCCTTTCAAACCAACTATTTCAAATAAAACATATTGATTGTAAATAGGTATGATTGAAGCCCATCCTGGTCTTCCAGCCTTAGTAAATAATTTCCATTGAGAAATAATTTGTAAAACTACAAGTGCTAAAATAATAAACCAGAAAGTTCCTAATATTCCAAGTAAAACTGCTATTGTACTGCTATCAGCACTACTCACTACAACTCCTCCTTCCATATTTAATATATCATAGTTTAATCTTTTTGAAAATACTTTTTAATCTATTTCTTCATAATAAATATGTTTTGATACTATATATATTAAAGGATTTAGTTTAGAACTTTTAAAACAAGGATAATAAGTATTATCTATTTTTAATTTATCTATAACTATTTCTTTAATTAAATATTTACTTTTTAATTCTTTAAAATTACATAATACTATATCTTTAAATAAAAACTTAATTATTTTTATACTTTTTTTATAAGTTCCATCTAAAGTTAAAACAATATCTCCTGTCCAATGAGTTGCTACTGTTATTATTATTTCTGATTTTTCTATATTATAATTTATGCTTAAAACTCTACTATCATGAAGACTATCATATTTTTCAATAAAATCTTTAAAATTTTTTTTCTTTAATTCTTCCATTTACTATCTCCTATACTTCTTAATTTTAAATCTCTTGCTACATATTTAAATAAATTATTAAGATTATCTGGTAAATTATCTATATCAAAAAATTTTAATTCTAAGGATTCATTTTCTTTATCAAGTTTTAATTCACCTTTATAAACATTAGTTTCAAACATTATACTGATTATATATGCTTCATCTTGGTTTGGATAAATATGGTGTCCTTCTTCTCCAGAATATATTTTAAATAATTTTAAATCTTTCTTATCTATTTCTAAATTAGTTTCTTCTAATGTTTCTCTAATAGCAGTCTCATAGATAGTCTCTCCTAATTCCATTGAACCACCAGGATTTCCCCAAGTATTATCATCACTTCTTCTTTGAAGTAAGACTTGATTTTTTTCATTAAATATTAATACCCCACAACCACAGATAAAGATTGGTTCATGATGAACATATTTTCTTATTTTTTCTACATATCCCATTTTTTCACCTATCTTCTAAGAAAAAAAAGAGGATTAAATCCCCTTTTATTAACAAATTATGGTGTCCCAGAAGGGATTCGAACCCCTGACACCCGCCTTAGAAGGGCGATGCTCTATCCAGCTGAGCTACTGGGACAATTCATAGAGTATTATATAACATTTTTTTTAATTTTACAATACCCTATTTTAATTTATTTTAGAATTTCAGAAGTTTCTTCCACTTTTTCTTGCAATTCTTGACTAGTATCAACTTTATTCTCCTCAATACTTGGGGATTCAACTTTTGGAGAAGCTGGTACAACAACCTCTGGTTTTACTTCTGGAACTACTACTTCTTCTTTCTTTTCCTCTTGTTTTGGAGGAACTTCTTTAACTTCTTCTTCGAAAACTTCAACCTTTGGAGTCTCAACCTTAGATTCTATCTTAGGTTCTTCCTTTTTAACTTCTTCTTTTACTTCTTCTTTTTGAGGTTCTACTTTTTCTTCTTTAACCTCTTCTTTTTTAGAAGTTTCTAAACTCTTATTCTCATCTTTCTTAATCTCTTCTTTTGAAGTCTCTTTTTCTTTTACAACTGGAGTTTCTTTTTTTTCTTCTGGCTTTGGAGTTAAAGTTTGTTCTGTTTTAGAAACTTTTGGAGTTTCTTTAGTTTCTTCTTTAACTTCCTCTTTTACTTCTTTTTTAATTTCTGGTTTAATTTCTACTTTCTTTTCTTCTTTTTGTTCTTCTTTAACAACATCTTTAGTTATTAATCTTCTTGCTGTTATATAAACCATAATATTAACTGGACTTATTTTAACTCCATCTCTTGGATTAGATTCATGAATTATTTGACCACCACCAATATAAATCGCAACATGGGAAGCTTTAGTCGAATATCCATAGAAAACTAAATCTCCCGGCTGTAAATCGCTTTTACTAACGTAAGAACCACTATATAACTGACTTCCAACTGTAGTTCCTAAATTAATACCAAACTCTCTAAATATTAATCTAGTAAATCCACTACAATCAGTTCCTCTTTCAAGACTTCTTCCAGCACTTACATAAGGAAGTCCTAAATAATGTTTAGCATAATTAACTAAATTAGTTCCTGTTACACTATTATAACTTGGTTTAATATAGTTAATTACCTTTTTACTTGCTAAAGTCTTTTTCGTAACACTTACACTTTGAACTTTAACTTCATTCTTAACTTCCTCTTTAATATCATTTTTAACCTCTTCCTCTTTATTCTCTTCTAATTTAGTATCTGCTATCACATAGATAGGTTCTAACTTCCCCCCATCCTTCTTAACTTCAACTAAAACCTTATCATTACTAAAAAGACAATTCAAGGTTAATAGTCCGACTATTAAATTACTAAAAAAATAGCAATTCAGCCTAACTTTTGTTTTCATTTTTTGTACACCTCATTTATGTGCTTTTCAATTTTAACGCACATTATCTATGGTAACAAAAAAATTCTAAATAGTCAAACTTTATTTGTCTAAATCTGTAAAATTTAGTCAAATTCTTTAATATTTATACTTAAAACAACCATATAATCCCATAATACTAAGTATTATAATTGGATAAGTATAAGACTCATGTAAGAACTCAAATACTTGTTTAAATATAATATTAGGAAATAAATTAAATTGTTTAAAGATTAACATAAATATAGCAATTATTATTAAAAATATATTATAACCAAAGATAAATCCATTAATCTTTATTAAGTTAAAATCTGTATAAAAATAGAAATATACACCATATATAAACATAGATAAAGGTATAATTAATCCTAAAGACATAACAAATATATTCAAGTTTTCTGCAAATATTCTTGTTTTAAAGATATAAGAAAAGAAATTATTAAAACTTGTTATACTATAACTAAATCCTGCTATTACTAATAATAAACCTAAAAATTTCATATATAAATATCTACTTCGCATACTTATCTCCTATTCTAAATATAATTGTTATTATTAACCATATAGTAAATGTAATTGTTTCTATTCGCATTAAAATTAAACTTATATTACTATATAAAGCTTCAAACATAGTTATATCTATTTCTTGTCTTAAATAAATAACATAAATTGCAAAAGAAATAACAAATAAAATATAATTTTTTAATTTATTTTTAAACTTAATTTTCTTTTTAAATAAAGTAGTAAGAAATATTACTCCTGATATTAAGATAGTAGTTACAAATATTAAATAATTTGGAAACCAAAAATAAGTAATTAAACTTCTTAATAAATAATATACATAATTTATATCTAATATTAAGATACTTATCATAAAAGTAATAGCAAGTACCATAAATACTACTTTAATTAATTTATTTTTTAATTTATCATTATATAGTAAAATAATTAAGAAACTTATTGATAAAATAATACTCATTATAACAACTAAATCTTTAAACATAACTCCTCCTTAATACGTCTCTACCCCAATAAGTTCTGAAATATAAATAGTTTGAGTAGTTTTATCATTTCTTGTACAAGTTATTAAAGTTAAAGTAGTTTTTGAAGTATCACGATAGATATTAATACTTCCATCTTTTTTTTCTTTATATATATTAATTATTTTATAACGATATACTTTCCCTTTATAATATATTTTTGCTATATCACCTTTACTTAATTTATATAAATTATGAAAATAAGATATATAACCACTTCCAGAATGAGCAGCTAAAATTAAATTACCACCAACTACATCTGGAAAATCAGATATTTTTAATATTTGAACATGATAATTTATATTATTATAATAAGAATCTTTAGGTAAAAATCCTTGTCTTAAATTAATTTTATCTATTTCAATAAAACCTAAATAATTAGGACTACCACTATTAACTTCTTCTTTATAATTATCTGTATCATCAGAATCAATATATAAAGTATCTACATTAACTTCTAAACTACCTTTAGTTTTTTCTTTATAGATTTCTGTTTCGATATCATTTTTTAATTCATCAATTACCATTAATATTTTTTCATAATGATATAAAATAAATGATATTATAAGTAAGAGAGACCCTACTACTAAAAGCATGGTCTCCTTTTTTACTTTAAGCTTGTTTTTGGTAGCCATAGTATAATACCAATCCTAAACCACATATCATAAATACAGATGCGATTATAACTACTAATTGTTCTCTATCCATTGAAGTTTTTTCAACTAAAGCTTCATTATTAATTGTAAAGTTTTGAGTTACAGGTGTATCTTTAATTGTTATTTCTATTGGTTTATCTAAAGCTTTATATCCGTTCGGAGCCTTTGTTTCTTTTATTGTATATTTACCAACTGGTATATATTGGAAACAAGTAGGATTTTTAGTTGTTGTAAATTTTTTATAAAGTTTTCCATTAGAATCATACATTTCAAATTCAGCTCCCGCTATACCAGTTGTATTACCGCTTACTTTTTGAATACAAGCCTCAAGCATTTTATCTTTCATGTCAAGAGATGTATCTACACTTCCATCTTCTTTAACTGTAAATTCAATTGTTTCCGCCGTTGCATAACCACTTGGTGCGATTTCTTCCGTTACAGTATATTTACCTGGAGCAAGTTCTAGTTCATGAGAATCTTTTCCTTCTTCACAACTAGAAGTCCAATCATCAACTTTATTTCCTTTGTCATCTTTAACAACTAAATGTGCACCAGGAACACATTCTCCTGTTGAAAAGTCAGATTTAGTAAGAGAATTACTTGGTCTATTTTCAATTACTGCAACAAGTAGTTTACCTAATTGGGTATCAAGAGTTTGAAGTGGTAAATCAACTACTGTACTACCATCCTCAAATACAATTTCTTCCGATAATTCATCAGAATAACTTGTTTCGCCATCTTCTCCTTCATTTACATCTGTATCATCAGGATTTCCGACTTTAACACGATATTTAATATTATTTTTTCTATATCCTTTTGGGAATTTAGTTTCTTCAATATAATAGTAACCTACTGGTAATTGAGCTTCTGATACACAATGAACTCCACCATTTACTTGGGAATAAATTGTAAATTCTTCATATAATTCTTGGTCATCATCAGCACCATCTTCGGACTCATCAGCCATATCTTTACCGGCACCATGTCCAAGAGCTGTTAATACTTGGAAGGTTGCTCCATCTTCAATTGGCTCTTTATCAACTGAGGAAACTTTCTTAACACATAATAAGGTTGGAACGTTATTATATCTAACTGATACTACTTCATCTTTTTCTTCTATTTTTAAGGAATATAAATTATTATTTACAGTATATCCAACTGGAGAAGATACTTCTTGAATATAGTATTGTCCAACTGGAAGTTCAATTTCAATTGGTGTTGATTGACTTTCAATTTCTTGATAAACTGTTTCTTTATCAGCAGTATAAATTGCAAACAATGCTCCTTCTACACAAGGACTTTGTTCAGTACATACATTACCTGCTTTTTCTTTCGTAATAACTGGGTCAACTGTAAAGTTACTTGAAACATTAGTTAAATTTTTCTTATAAAGATATAGTTTTCCTTTTTTATCATTGTTTATTGTAAAGGTATCTTCAATTTCAACATCATCTGAATCAGCGCCAATTAAATATTGCGAATTACTATATGATGTATTAGCTTGATAAACATAAACACTAAGTTTTCCAGATGGAACAATCGCTTTAACAGTTGCTTTAATACTATTAGTTTCAATGTTATTAATTGTATAAGTATAACCAGTAGTCTTTCCATTTTCTTCAACTTTAACACCAGAAGCAGTTAAAGTTTTACCATTTGCATCTACAAATTCAATTTCATATTTATTAGCATCAGTATATAGGAAATTATCATCATTAGGAATAACTGTTATTTCTAAAGTTTTACCTTCATTAGTCCACTTTTCACTTCCAGGTTTTACTCCAAAGTCTGGAAGTTTTGATGCACTTGTAAGTGAATCATCTTTTAACGTAAAATACCAATTTATTAATCTATTAATTCTTTTTCCTAAAGTTGGGTCTTGTTTTTTAGTTTTGTAAACACCAGGATTATTTCCGTTTTCAAAATCTTCATCATAATAAAATGTACTTTTAGCTTCACAATCATGGTTTGTTCCGGTTCCTTTATAACAATTTCCAGTTATCTTATAAGCACTTGTTTTATCCCAATTAATTGGTCTAACTTTATCACCAGGTAAATGGAACCATTTATATTTAATACTTCCAATTTTTGCTGTTGTTCTATATTTATTGCTTACTTTACCAGCAATAGCATTCCAAATGGCAGCTTGAGTTGCTGTCATAGCTTCTTGAACATCTAATGTATCAAAATTATATTCATTATATTCTTCTTCTCCAAGACTAGATTTAAGACGTGCTCTTAATTCAGACATTTTAATATATGGGTATGAATTGGTTATAACCCCAGTTAATCTTGCTTGAGCCTTTTTTAAAGCACTAACCTTAGTTTTAGCAATAGGTACTCTTTTATAATATCTTCCTTGACTAGGTTTTGCTATCCACTTTCCTTTATGAGCACAATAAACTATTTTCTGGGTTCCACTAACTGATGTTACACTACCAGACTTAAGTATCATTGTTCCACTAGGGTCACTATTACTTGTAATAAAATGATGTGATAACATATTCCTTCGTATATATTTATACTTTTTAGAATCTTGTTCTTCAACTGTGGTTGTGGTCTGACCTTCATTTTCAGTTAAAGAATATGATTCCTTTATAAAAGTAACTCCTATAGCACATACTATAAATAATATTGGCAAAATAATTAATAATTTCTTGTTTTTCATATTTACCTTCCTTCTACTATATATAAATTATAACATTAAAAAACAAAAGTTACAATACCTTTTTGAAAAAAGAAGTTACCAATCAACTTCTTCATCTTCTTTTATTTCTTTTTTTAATGTTTTTTCTTTATTTTCATCAGTTATAGTACCTTCAACATCAACATTGTTTGGAGTACATAAGAAAATACCAGTACCTAATTTTTGTAAGCCACCATCTATAGCATATAAAGTACCACTTAAAAAATCAACAATTCTTTTAGCTTGGTCAGGAGTTACTCTTTTTAAATTTACAACTACTGCACTTCGTTTCTTTAAAAAATCTGCTATTTGTTGACTCTCAGAATAAGCCCGAGGTTCAAATAAAATCATTTTACTTGAAAATGCATCCCGAGAATCTTTTTTTACATTATAAAACTCATCAGTGTTTACTTGACGATTTTCTTTTTCATTATCATCATAGCCTACTCCTTCATTTGAATTTCCACCAAAAATTCCCTTTATACCCTTTATTTTATCAATACCCATCATATCCTCCTATTGTCAAATATAATTGTATGATAAAATTCTAATTTTGTCAATCAATTATTTCTTTTTTTTAAAAAAAGATTTAACTTTTATTGTCAAATCTATTTAATTTTTGAATTAATATAATCTACTATTTCAGATACTTTAATAGTTTCTTGTTCCATTGTATCTCTATCTCTAATAGTAACTGTTCCATTATTTATAGTTTCATCATCAATTGTTACACAAAATGGGGTTCCAATTGCATCAGCTCTTCTGTACCGTTTACCAATATTACCAGTTTCATCATAAGATGTTGCAAATTCTTTTGTCAATTTTTCATATATTTCATTAGCTAACTTGCTATGTTGTTTTTTAATAAGTGGTAAAACATTTACTTTATATGGTGCTAATTTATAATTAATTTTTAATAATTCTCTTGTAACTCCATTTTCTTCATAGTTTGGTTTATACGCATCACAAAGTAAAGCTAAAACTAATCTATCAACTCCCACACTTGGTTCAACAACATATGGTACATATCTTTCATTAGTATCTGGGTCAAAGTAAGTTAAATCTTCTTTAGAATGTTTCATATGACAATTAAGGTCATAATCTGTTCTATCAGCAATTCCCCAAAGTTCTCCCCAACCCATTGGGAATAAATATTCAATATCCGTTGTTGCTTTAGAATAAAAACTTAATTCTTCTTTACTATGGTCCCTAAATCTTAAACTATCTTTATTAAGTCCTAATTTAATTAAGAAATCCATACAGAATTGTTTCCAATATTTAAACCATTCTAAATCCGTATCTGGTTTACAGAAAAATTCATATTCCATTTGTTCAAATTCTCTTACTCTAAAGATAAAGTTACTTGGAGTTATTTCATTTCTGAATGCTTTTCCTATTTGTCCAATTCCAAATGGTAACTTTGCTCGCATTGAACGTTCAATATTTTTAAAGTTAACAAATATTCCTTGAGCCGTTTCTCCTCTTAAATAAACTTTACTCTTATTATCTTCCGTTACTCCCATATAAGTTTCAAATAATAAATTAAATTTTCTAATTGGGGTAAAATCATGGGCTCCACAAGTAGGACAAGTAATATTATTTTTTTCAATATAATCTTCAATCTCTTTGTTTTCCCAACCATCAGCTGTAACTTTACCTTCCGTTGCATCTTCGATTAACTTATCAGCTCTATGTCTTGCTTTACATTTTTTACAATCAATCAAAGGGTCAGCAAAAGATGCAACATGACCACTTGCAACCCAAACATTAGGGTTCATGATAATTGCTGAATCAAGTCCATAACTATTTTTCTTTGATAAAACAAATTCTTGCCACCAAGCCCTTTTTAAATTTTCTTTTAATTCCCTTCCTAAAGGACCAAAATCCCAAGAATTAGCAAGTCCTCCATAAATTTCACTTCCTTGGAATATAAATCCATATTGTTTACAATAATTAACTAAATCTTCCATTTTCATTTTTCATTCCTCCTTTAAATAAAAAGAGACTCTAATGTTTGTAAAGACGAGCAAGCCCGCGGTTCCACTTTACTTATTCCTAAGAATCTCTCATAATATATAACTGTTAGGTTTCCAAGCCCGTCATCGTTTTTTCTTTATAATTATATAAAATATTTTTTAAATATGCAAGTCTTATTCATTTATTTCTTTAATTTTTTATATTAATAACTGATGAAATAGGAATAATATAATGTTTTTTATCTAAATGCATTAATTTATCATAAAAACAAATTATTCCACCTGGTGCTACTTCGCGCCCTGTATCTTCTAACTTATAAAATGTTTTAATCATTGATTCAGCAGGGGAAGCTGTTTTCTTTATTTCAAATGGATATATTTTTTTATTACGATAGAAAATTAAATCAATTTCATTTTTTTCTTTATCGCGATAATAAGATATATTTGGTGTTTCTCCAATTGCATTATAAGATTTTATTATTTCACTTATGATAAATGCTTCTAAATAATGTCCGGCTGATGAACTAAATTGCAAGTCCCTGGCTGAATCCCAACCAGCAAGATACGAACATAACCCACTATCCATGAATATTATTTTAGGCATATGAGTAAGCCGCTTTATCTTCGAAGATGCAAATGGCTCAAGTAAATAAATAATTCCACTGGCAACTAATATATTTATCCAAGATTTAACAGTTTTATCTGTTATTCCTAGTTCACTTGCAATTTTATAATAATTTAATTGTTCACCATTTAAAGATGCAACAGCAACCATTAGTTTTTTAAATTCTACCAAATCACTAATATTTAATTGTTCTTTAACATCTCTATCCAAATATGTATTAATATATCCATCAAAGAAAATATTTCTTTTAATTCCTTCAATGTTATATAATTCAGGCATACCACCATTATATATTAATTCAAATAAATCATTTACATTTATCTCTTCACTTGGATAAAACTCAGTTGGTTTAAATACCACTTTATTTTTATTTCCGTTAATTTCAGAATAAGTAAAACTATTTAAATTAACAATTCCAACTCGACCAGCAAGGGACTCTTGAACATTTTTCATAAGTGTAAATTGCTGAGACCCTGTAAGCCAATACATGCCACGTTTATTTTCTTCATCAACTTTCATCTTTATATAAGGAAATAGTTCAGGTGCATATTGTACTTCATCAATTAAAAGTGGCCAAGGATGTTCTTCTAAAAATAATTTAGGGTCTTTTCTGGCATTTTCTCTTAAAACTTTATCATCAAGTGTTACATAGTTCATATCATTAGGCATTATTGACTTTAAAAGGGTAGTTTTACCAACTTGTCTTGGACCAGTTACTAATAATACTCTAAAAGTATCGGCTATATTTTTGATTGTTTCTTTAGCTTCTCTTTCTATCATATAAATCTTCCTTTCAGTATTATTTTACTACATCATTCCGAAAAAGTCAATATACTCACTCCGAAAAAGTCAGCCATTTATTCCGAAAAAGTCAGAAACTATTCATTTATTTCTTTAATTTTTTCTTCAATTCTTTTAGCATATTCAAGAGATTCATCATATTCAAAAGTTAACTCAGGAGTATGACGAATTTCTACTCTTTTAGAAATTTCTCCTCTTATAAAACTTGCACTTTCTTGAAGTTCTTTTAAAACTTCTTTTCTATCTTCATCAAAGCAAGTAAAATATACTTTAGCATAACTTAAATCATTAGTAATCTTACAACCTGTTATAACAACTTTCTTTAAAATAGGATTTTTAATCTCTGTCCCAAAGATAATATTAAGTTGTTCCATAAATGCATTGTTAAGACGTTCTAATTTTACTTTATCCATTACTTCTTAACCTCCACTTCGCGGTAAGTTTCAATAATGTCGCCTTCCTTAATATCTTGGAAATCAAGAATCGTAATTCCACAGTCAAAGCCATTCTTAACTTCTTTAACACTATCTTTTTCTCTTTGAAGTGAACCAATCTTTCCGGTGTAAACAACAACTGAGTCTCTGATGACTCTAGCATCACTTCCGTTTTTAATAACACCTTTTAAAACATGAGAACCTGCAATATTACCAATTTTAGAGAATTTAAAGATTTGTCTTACTTCGGCTTCTCCATCTACTACTTCTTCATAAACTGGGTCAAGCATTCCTTTGATAGCACTTTCCATATCTTCAACTACTTTATAGATAATATCGTAAAGTCTAATTTCGACATTCTTTTCTTTAGCAAAATCCATTATTTTACTATTAGGTCTTACATTAAATCCAATTATAATAGCATTTGATGCTTCGGCAAGTAAAATATCACTTTCGGTGATAGCTCCAACACCACTTCTGATAACATTAACCCAAACACCTTCAACATTAATTTTTGAAAGTGATCCTTTAACTGCTTCTTCGCTTCCTTTAACATCACATTTTAAAACAACATTAATCTCTTTCTCACCTGCTTCAACCATACTGAATAAATCATCTAAACTCATTCCGGCTTTATTCGTATCAGCTTCTCTATTTCTGGTTTGTCTTTCAAGAGATATTGCTCTTGCTTCTTTTTCGGTTTCAAAAGCCATGAACTTATCTCCTGCTAGTGGTAAATCATTGATACCAGTTATTTCAACTGGAGTTGAAGGAAGAGCCATCGTAATGTTATTTCCTCTATCATCTTTAAGCGTTCTAATTTTTCCATAACTAGTTCCAATTACAACTGGGTCTCCAAGTCTTAAAGTACCACTTTGAACAAGTAAGGATACAACACTTCCAACCTTTTGGTCAGTTCTTGCTTCAAGTACTGTTCCTGTTGCATAACGATTAGGATTTGCTTTAAGTTCTGCCATTTCACTTACAAGTAATAAAGTTTCAAGTAACTCAGGAACCCCGTCCCCTTTCTTAGCTGAGATATTACAAGTAATAACATCTCCTCCAAACTTTTCAGGAACAAGTCCATATTCTGTTAACTCGGTTAAAACTTTATCAACATTAGCTTCTGGTAAATCAACTTTATTAACAGCAACGACAATTGGAACTCCGGCTGCTTTCGCGTGGTCAATTGCTTCCTTAGTTTGAGGCATAACTCCATCATTCGCAGCCACAATCAAGACAACAATATCCGTAACACTAGCACCTCTTGAACGCATCTTTGTAAATGCTTCATGACCTGGTGTGTCAATAAACGTTACTTTCTTACCATTTACATCAACTTGATAAGCACCAATTGCTTGGGTAATTCCTCCAGCTTCACCACTCGCTACACTTGTTTTTCTAATTGTATCAAGTAAAGTTGTCTTTCCATGGTCAACATGTCCCATAATTGTTATAACCGGAGGACGAGGAACTAAATCTTCTTCTTTATCAACAATTTCATATTGTTCAAAATTAGACTTATCAACACTTTCCTCATTCTTTAATTTCTTATTATAATCAAGTAATAATAACTCAACTGTTTCAAAATTTAAAGTTTGATTTAAATTAGCCATTACTCCAAGATTAAATAACTTCTTAACAATCTCTGCACCACTTACACCAAGAAGTCCTGCTAGACTTCCTGGTGTCATCTTATCATGATAAACAATTACATCGTCATCACTCTTGTTTTCCATTAATTTAGAACGATTCTTATAAATCTCTTTTCTTCCTTTTTGAAATTTAATCTTAGCCTCATTCTTTGCATCAGCTCGACTCTTAACTTTCTCTTTATGAGTAGTCATTTCATCAAGTGAAATATCCATCTTACTAACTAAGTTATCAACTTTACTTTCTAATTCCTCATCAATTTCATAATCAGGATTTTCATTTTCTTTTAAAGAATCAATTTCATTATCTAACATAATTATTTCTTCATCTGTTAGAAAATCATTCTCATCGGTCTTTTTAATATTTAAAGATTCACATAGACTAATAATTTCTGAAACTTCTTTATTAACATCTAATGCATACTCTAATATACTCATATTCCACCTCTTTCTTTTTTTATTTATTATTTATAATTACCTCTTTAATTGTATCATACACTTTATCATCAATTAAAACTTCTAAATGTCTTTCTAAAACTTTAGTTTTACGAGCCATCTCTAAAGTTTCTACATCATTTTTAATATATGCACCTCTTCCATTTTTTTTACCAGTTAAATCTGCTTCAACTATTCCATCAGGAGTTCTTACAATTCTAAGCAAATCTTTTTTTGGTAATTTTTCATGAGTTACAACACAAGTTCTAAGAGGTATCTTTTTAACTTTCATAAATCACCTATTGTATCTTTATTCCAAGATTAGCAGCATCTTCCATATTCTTAATATCAAGTTTATATTTTGTTAATTTAGATGCTAACTTAGCATTAATACCCTTTTTACCAATTGCAAGTGAAAAGTTATCTTTATCAGCAACAACTAAAGCTTCATTTTTCTTAGGGTCCATAATTAAAACTGTTAAATTCTTAGCTGGTGATAATGCATTTTCTATAAAAATCTTAGGGTCTTTATCATACTTAATTAAATCAATCTTTTCACCATTTAATTCTTTTATGATACTTGCAATTCTTGAACCCTTATCTCCAATACAAGCTCCAATTGGGTCAAACTTAGGATTATCTGAATAAACTGCAACTTTACTTCTAACTCCTGCTTCTCTTATAACTGAATGCATCATAACAGTACCATCTTGAAATTCTGGTACTTCAAGTTCAAATAAACGTCTAACAAATCCATAATGCTTACGACTTAATTTAATAACTAGATTTCTTCCTGAATTATCAATCTTTGTAACATATACTTTAATAGATGAACCCATTTCAATTTTTTCCCCAGGAATAATTTCTTTCTTAGGTAAAACTCCATTACTTCTTCCTAAATCAATATAATAGTTATCAGTATCTTCTAAAGCAACTGTTCCATGTAATAATTCTCCTTCTTTTCCTTCAAATTCATTTAGAATACTACTTCTTTCAGCTTCTCTAATCTTTTGAATAACTACTTGTTTAGCAGTTGATGTGGCAACTCTTGAAAAATCTTCTTTAGGAATAATCTCAGTATCAATTGTATCTCCAACTTCAAGTTTCTTATCAACCTTTTTAGCATCAGTTAAACTAATTTCAATTTCCGGATTAATTTCAATAACCTTCTTATTTCCTTCTTCATCTTCTTCAACTCTTTCATCTGGAACAACAGTTATAGTCGAATACACTTTGATATCTCCAGTATCTGGATTAATTAAAACTTTACTATTACTCTTTCCATAATTTTTCTTATAAGCAGTTGTAAGTCCATTTTGCATTGCTTCAATTACAACTGACTTATCAATACTTTTTTCTTTAACAATATTATCAAGTGCTATTAAAAACTCTTTAGCATTCATTCATTATCACTTCCTTTACTTTTTCCATATACTTCAAGAACATATTTTTCATCAATCAAATCAGCTTCATCAATAATAGGATTTATAATATTAGTTGCTTTAACTACTATATCTAAATCTATTATATCATTTGAATCTAAACATATTCTTAAAAATAAATTGTTGTCTTCCTTTTCAAGTTTAACACTATCAACAAATAAGTTTAATTCATCAAGTTTACCTTTAAGTAATTCTTTAATACTTTCTTCCATACTCCTCCTTTACTAAATTAAAGAGTAGGATTTCTCCCACTCGTTATTAATATTATATCATACTTTTCTTTTATTTCAAGTACTTTTTGAAACTTTTTTTTTGCATCTTTTTATATTAATTCGCTAGTTTTATGCCATAAGGTTTTTCTAAAGTTCCTTCTACGGAAGTTATTACAACATTAGAGTTTAGATAGATGGATGGGCGGACTCCAAGCAATTCTGTGTCTGCTGTAAAACCTCCGAGAAATCCATTGCCCTGTGCAACAGCAACGTGTATACTACTATGTGGAGTTATTAGCCACATACCACTTGATAAATTGTACCCTTCTCCTAGTTGTGATGAAAACATTTCGCCTTCTCTCGGTAGCCCCACATACCCTGTCCAGGTTCTACTAGTTTTATCACATTCTTTTATTGTATCAGTTGTATTAGTTGTACTACATATTGAATTTTTATAACTAGCATCATCAACTATTTGAAGATAGTAAGTTCCTTCTACTAACATTATTTTATATTCGTCACTTATACTTCCATACCAACCATTTGAAGTTTCATCATTCAAATACCCTGCCCAATAGGTTGTGCTTGTCCCTACTGAACTATAATTTGATGTTCCACTTGAAAATCTCTTTTTCATTACTGCACCACTATCATCCCTTACATAATCTACACTCGCTAATTTTGTTGTTTCATTTTCTATTCCTACTATTCGATATTTTTTTCCATCAAAATTTACATATTCGCCACTTACTCTACTATTTAGTTTGTCATTTACTTTTGCTACCTCTTTATCTCCACTTATTCGATATGGATTTTCTTTAGTTCCTCCTCCACTTATCTTGATATCTGATTTTAAAGTAATGGATGGTCGCACACCATTAGCAAACGAAGATGAATAGTAGTTAAGACCTCCAGTATAATACACAACTCTTACACTCGAACTGTTATATGGTGTTATCAACCAGCAATCGTACCCTATGTTTAAATATCCACTACCATATGCTGTAGAATCTGTTCCTAGATTTTTATAACTTTGATAATATTCATATGCATTTAGTAATCCTACATTTCCTTCTACTATTTTTTGATTAGATAAAGTTTCCGGTTTTTGTACAGGTGGAGTAGCACCATATGGAGTTTCATCTAAAGTTGCATTCCATTTTTCATTTTGTACTATTATATTTTCTTGATTCTCTAAGGTATCTAAAAAATCTTCATTTAACCATTGATATATCCAAGCTGTTTCACTATATGTTGTATTGGTATTCCATGTTATTGCTGTTATCATTTCTTGCGTTATCATTTTTATTGTATTATCGGGATTTATGGCTGTTATTCTCCATAGTTTTCCTGAATACCAGACATAATTAAAGTTTATTTGCTCATTGGTTCCAGATAAGTAGATTGTTCCATCTGAGTCTTCTACAGTTAGATTAGTTCCATCTGTTGAATGACTTGCTATTTGCTCTTTAATTATGTCTGCCGATTGCTTAGTTACTTCTACACTATATGTATCTATCTTTTCAGCATAATTTTTACTAGTTGGAGTAAATTTAACATTTAAAGTTGTACTTCCTTCTGCTACTCCTTGTACTGTTACTGATGTTGAAGTTCCACTTGATGGTTCAAATGTTACACTTGCTGTACCACTTGCTTGTGATGTTACTTCAAATGTCCCTTCTGTTGGGGCATTTATCTTAAATGTACTTTTTCCATCTTTTGACACTTTAAAGTCACTTGCTGGTTCATACGTTAAAACTGTTTCCTTTGGTCCTATTGTACAATTAAATGTTGCATCTTCTTGGCTTGAATCACTCCATCTAAATTTTTCTTTTAAATGAGCTTTTACTTGGTAATCTTGTGCATCTGTTCCTTGAACTTGTTCTATTGTATAACCTTGTTTATCTAGATTACTTTCATCTATTAAATTTTGAGGACTTCCTGTATAGGTTAAATTTGGTTTACAAAGTTCACTTGTTGGTTTTGCTACTTCAACAAATCTATCTGGATTAAATAATAAAGTAAAACTATAGGTTTTTGATTGTCCTTTATTCTCTGGATATACTGCATAATAATCATAGATACCTGTTTCATCTAAAGTTATTGTTGCTTCCCAGGCTCTTGTTGTTTCATTATAAGATGCAGTATAATCTGTAGGACTATCTAAACTTGTTAAGGCTATTGGATATTCACTTGATTTAGATACTACAAACTTTGTTACTTCTCTTTTAGATGCTAAAGTTAAAGTTATATCTTCATCAGATTGAACTGGTGTATTTAAATCATATGGAACTCCTGATTCGTTTTTAGCATTTAAAATAAAATAATCTTCGGTTAACTCTTTTTCTTCAAAGTCTCCATTTACTCCAACTTTAACGGATGCAAAGACATTGTTATTCCAAACTTCGGCTGTATAATCTGCTCCTTCCATATTTCCTATCTTAGCATCATTTGATATCCACATATATAATCTATATGTATACTTTATTTCATCAGTTGTATTTGCTTTTACTCTATCAACCCATATTCTTTTTTTATTTAAATCATTGTATGAACCTGCTTGAATTAGTTCTTCCTCTTCTTTACCTTTTACTTCAACTAATCTAAACTTAAGAAGTTCTGGTTTTATTCTTACATTTCTACTTTCATTTTCTTTACCAGTTGGTTTATCTCCTTCATCAATAAATATTTCAAAAACAACATCTTTCTTATACTTATTTTTTCCTTCTACTGTAAATTCAAAATAATCATCTGGATTATAAGTAACGCTTGGCATTGCTTCTTTAATATTTACTGTATCTCCTTCTGTATACTTTAAGAAAATATCTCCACTTATTAAAGTTTGATTAGAAAGAGTTCTTGAATAAGTCCAAAGAGCAAATGAACCTACTAAAGATAAAACTAAGACTAATACTATTATTATAAATATTTTTTTCTTATTTTTCATAAATACATCTACCTTCCTTTTAATAATTACTTATTATCTACTTATTTATAATATCATAGTAAATATCAAAAGTCAATCGTTTTTGATATCAAAAGTGAATGTATATTAAATTCGTAAAAAGTATTAGAATAAATATATAAAGTTTGTTTATTTACTTTAAAATAAATAAAGAGGTGATAAAATATGGTAACATTTAACCCACGCAAAGGTCCCGTTTATGATAGACAAATAACTCTAAGAATAAGTGAAGGAACTTTGGAAAAAATTGACCAATGTGCTTGTCAATATAACGTAAGCAGAAATGATTTTATTATTCAATGTATTGAATTTGCCTTAGATAGTTTAGCATCAGAAGAAAAGCCCAATAATGAGCACGAAAAAAGACATTAAGCAATTGCCAATAATGTCTTTTAAATTATTTTACACTTAACATTATATCTTCTAAATAATAATTATTATAGAAGTTTTTATTTTTTAACATATTTATCCATTCATCTATACTATTTTTTACTTCTTCATTAGATTTTCTATAAGTTATTCTTAAAAACATTCCTAATTTTAATAATATATCTATTATATTATCATCATAATTTAATTTATTAGTATCATTATATGCTTGAATTATAGCTTTTGTTATATTTAAAACTTCTATAAATTTATTTCCTTTAATATAACCATTAATTCTTTCAAAATAATCTTTTGTTTTTTCTTTATAATTATCTTCTAAAGTTAAAGCATTATATAGATTATTATAATAGAAATAATATCCTTGAACTGGATAATAACTTATAAAATATTTAGAAAAGTTTTTCATTTCAAAGATAACATTATCAAGTCCAATTGGTGATAATAAATATCTTTTTATTTCATCAGCTGGAATACTTTCTAAAATACTTTTTAAATTCATTTCTTTTTCTTTAATTACTTCTTTTAATTCAACTTCTAAATATTCTTTATTACTAATAGCTAGTAAAACTGCATATTCATGTTTACATGGATATTCATAAGGACAACTACAATTATAATCTATTTTATCATTATGAACTATTAAAGTAACATCATATGGTTTATAAGAAGAACCTGCTACTTTAGCAATATATTTATTTTTACTTTTATAAACATTTAATACATTTCCATCTTTATAATAATCAATTCCTCTTTTTCTTATTTGATTTTCAAAATCATTATTAAATTTATCTAATAAACCTTCTTCTTTAATATTACTATTAATATATTCATAATCATCTTCATCAAGAATAGTTATACCTGTATTTATATTCATTTATATCACTTCCTTTTAAAATACATTTAAGAGTTTTAATACTATTGCAGTTACTACTAAAATTAAAATAATTATTAAAACTACTATTAATTTTATATACTTATGACTCCCTTCTTCCATAAAACTATCATCTACTTCTAACTCTTTATCATTATCATTTTCTAAAACTTCATTTAACATATCTAAACATACTTCTTCTGTTTTAACATCAGGTAACTCTAAAAGAGAAGTATCTGTAATTGGAGTTTTTAATTTCATAATTGTTGTTGTATCTGGAAGGGGTTCTAATTCTACTCCTACACTTGTTTTTTCAATGGCTGGAAGAACATCAGTATTGTCATTACTTGGCATTAACTCACCCATTAAATCTTCACTTTGTTCTTTTTTCTTTTCTTCTTTGGCTTTTAAATTAATACTATCTAAAACATTCTTAATACTTTCTTCATTCGACTTAAAATCAAAACTACCTTTAATGTTTTCTTCTTTATTATTAATAACATCATTTACTAACTTAACTATATCATATTCTTTTTCTTCATATGTATAATCTTTAAAATTTAATTCTTTAACTTTTTTTATTTCTAAAGTTTTATCTTCATCTTCATTCATAACATCTTTTAAGTTATTAATATCAACATAAACATTATTCATATAAACATCTGTATATAATTCTTGATTTTTATTAAGTCTTGTTGCCTTTTCTTCATTAGTTTTATCTTCATCTTCATATCTATCCATTCTCATATATATCACCTACTATAATAAATATTACCACAAAATTTAAAAAAATGATAGTAGTTATGTTAAATTTACATAAGATAAATAGCCATCATTTTGTAAAAGTAAGATATTGGTTGTTGGATTTATATAGTTTAAATAATTTCTAGTATCATCAGATATACTTTCATCATTTTTCATATTTTCTATATAATTTTTATTAATAAATAATACTTCATCCTTATTAGGGTCAATATCTAATGCTTCAAATAAACTATAACAAATTGCTTGACTATTGATAACTTCTGTATTACATTCTATTTTAGTATAAGTACTAGTTCCTTTAATTGTATTTTTTAATGAATCATTATTAATTAATTTTTTTAAATGATATAATTTATAAGTAGTATCTATATCATTATAATAAGATAATTCATCATATCTACCTAAAAGAGGTACTGCACTATTATAAAGAATTGTAAAGATAAAAAGTGCAAATACTGTAACTACTAATGTTTCCATTAAAACAAATCCTTTTTTATTCATGATATCACCTATTCTACATTATTAATTTGATTTCTTATTTCATCAACTAAATTATTATTAGTATCATTTCTATTACTAACATATGCTATTATCATATAAAATACTGTAATAGTTACAAAGATAAGTCCATATAACATAGTTGATATTGCAAACCCTTTTTTATTTATTTTCATAATTCTCCTTTATATATATTAACTAATTTTTCTCCATATTTTTTAGTTTTTATTAGTTTTAAATTATTATAATTATCTTTTAATTCTTCTTTTCGATATTCAACAATTACTAAACCATTTTGATTTATTAAGTTATTATTACTTAGATATTCTAAAATATTATCTAGAATATGCATATCATAGGGAGGGTCTAAGAAGATTAAATCAAATTTAAGGTTATTATTTTTTAAATATTCTAAACATTTTTTATAATCTAAATTTAAAATAATAGCTTTATCAGATATATTAAATTCTTGAATATTAGTTTTTATTATTTTAATACATTCATGATTTATATCATTAAAATAGACTTTCTTAGCATAGTTACTTATGGCTTCAATTCCATAGTTACCAGTTCCTGCAAATAAATCTAAGACAATGCTTTCTTTAATATAACTTTGTATACTTGCAAATATACTTTCTTTAACTCTATCCATTGTAGGTCTTGTACCATTTATATTATAACCTCTTATATTTCTTCCTTTTAAAAAACCACTTATTACTTTCATGAACAGCCTCTTTTATTAAAGATATTTATTTTTTTCTTAATATCATAGATTAATAAATTAATTTTATTTTCTAAATTTAAATATTCTTTATAATAAGGATTATTTAAGAGTTGTTTTTTGCTTTCAATAGTTTTAGTTTCTTGATAGTAAGAAAGATTATCTTGTAAAGATTTATCTTTTAATAATATAGGTTTTAACTCTTTTATTCTTTTAATATCAGGACTTTTATCTAATAAATCTAATAGTTCGTTTAGTAAATCATTGTATTTCATATTTAATCACAACTATATTTTAACATTTTTAATTTAAAATATCAATAAAAGTATTCAACATATCTAATTTATCTTTAAATTTATTTAATTTATCTGGTAAAGTTTGTTTATATTTTTCTTTCATTATTTTTTCTAGTTCAAAGATAAAGTTAGGATTTCTATTTAAATATTTATAGTATTTAGGGTTTTCATGAAGAAATCTTTTTAAATTAGGATTTTTGTTTAAATAAAATTGACTTTCAATACTCATATTAATCCTCGAAGTATTTATATGTAGGTCTTGGTTCATAGTTTGTAGTTGGAGGAGTGGCTCCACTTGGGGCTAAGCCTTTGAATGCTTCGATTGCTTTATCAAGACTGTTTAGACCTTTTTGAACAGCTGTAAGGTCTACTCCTTTAACTAAGTTCAATAAGTCTTTAAAACCATTTCCGGTATTAGTTTCTTGTTTTTTAACTTCTTCTCCCATATATTTTTTCCAAACATCATTTTCTTCTCCATATAAATCATATAATTCATATAACTTTTGCCAACAAGTCTCACCTTTATCAACATAATTAATTAAATTAGGATTCTTTTTTACAAATTCTTTAAATTCTAATTTTGACATAAGACCACCTAATTAATTATATGTAAAAAAGTTTGATTAGTACACCATCAAACTTTATTTATTTTGATTATCTTTGAATATATTATAGGCTTTTAATATCATATCTTTTGCTATTCCTAAAGTTTCTATCTTAGGTAATTCACTAACTTTTATTAATTTTATTTCATAGAAGTTATCAGGATTGTTTTGAGCTTTTTCTTCTCCTCCAAGTTCTATACTACCAGATTGATATTCAGTAAAATAGTAATAACAGACTCCAGTTGCATAAGTTTCTTTTCCAAGATAAGAATTTATTTTTACTTTGATACTTGCTTCTTCCTTAAGTTCTCTTACTACAGCATCTTCTAAAGTTTCTTTATCTTCTTTTCCACCACCAGGAATTGCATAGTATTCTAGATATTCACTATTTTCTTTTCTAATTCGATGAAGGAGTAAAACTTTATCATCAAAGAAAGTTATTCCTCTTGCAACATGGCGTTTTTCTAAAAATTCTTTAAGTTTTAAGTAAGTATCATTTTCATAGATAGTATCAGCTTGCTTATCATAGTATGCAATTGGATATTGGTCTTCATTTTTAATGAATATTTTATCAAATGGTTCAAAGTCACCTTGTAAACTCTCTTTACTAATTGTTCCTAAAGTTTCATTTTCAAAGATTTCTAAACCATATTTATCAATGTAAACTAAAGTATCAACATAACTTGCACTTCGATTGTCTACATCTTTCATTAGTTTTAAAATACCATCATCTTTTAGGGTATGTTCAACATAGTTGGCATAACTATCAGGAAAATCATTTAGGGCTTTTATTTTAAATGCTGAATCAACTATTATTAAGGGTTCTCCTATTTTTTGATAAGCATCTTGGGCTTTTCTAATTGCAACACTTCTTGAGTCTCCTTGAATTTCTGGTAATTCAAAACTAATACTTTGAATATCAACTACATCTTTTAATAATTTTTTAGCTGCTTTTATTTTATGAGGATTACTAGTTACAAAGTAAAGTTTCATTAATACTGTATCCCCCAAACAACTAGGTCATGAGCGTCTTTCTCACAAACTACACATTTCCCGGTTAAAGGTTTCTCGTCTTTTAAAATACAACGAGATTTTAAGCCTTTTATCTCTTTCATCTTGGCTTCACATTCCAAACTACCACACCAATCTGCTTTAATAAAACCTGGTTGCGTATCCATGATTTTTTTAACATCAGAAAGATTTCTTGCTTCATAAGTCATTTCATCACGTCTTTTGGTTGCACGTTCTAATAAATTTTCTTGAATATCATTCATTAAATTAGTTATATAATTAGAAATATCAGTATCTTTAGAAATACTAATTTTTTCTTTAGTATCACGTCTTACAAGGGTTACTTTTCCTTCTTCTAAGTCTCTTCTTCCAATTTCAATTCGAACTGGTATTCCTTTAACTTCAGCCTCAGCAAATTTAAAGCCTGGTGATTTATCGGAATTGTCAACTATAACAGAGATATTATTTTTTTCTAAGTCTTCTTTATATTGATTAGTAAGTTTTAAAATTTCTTCATCTTCTCCAATTGGAATAATAACAACTTTAATTGGAGCAATTTTTGGTGGTAAAACTAAACCATCATCATCACTATGAACCATGATGATTGCTCCAATCATTCTTGATGATGCTCCCCAAGAGGTTTGATAAACATATTCCCATTGATTTTCACGATTTAAGAATTTTATATCATAAGCCTTTGAAAATCTTTGTCCAAAGTAATGGGAAGTTCCTGATTGAAGGGATACTCCATTATACATTAAAGCCTCAATTGTTAAAGTATAATCAGCTCCGGCAAATTTTTCTTTTTCAGTTTTATATCCAGTTATCGCAGGAATTGCAAAGTAATCATAGAACATTTTTTTATAAACTTCATCCATGATGAATTTAGTTTCAGCCTCAGCCTCTTCCTTTGTTTCATGAATTGTATGTCCTTCTTGCCACCAAAATTCTCTTCCTCTTAAAAATGGTCTTGTTTCTTTTTCCCATCTTAAAACGGTACACCATTGATTGTATTTAATAGGTAAATCACGATAAGATTTAACAATTCCCGAATAGTAATCACTAAATAAGGTTTCACTGGTTGGTCTGATACACATTCTTTCTTCAAGTTTGGTATTACCACCATGCGTAACCCAAGCAACTTCCGGAGCAAATCCATTTATTAATTCTCCTTCTTTTTTCATTAAGTTTTCTGGTATTAAGAGTGGCATAGCAACATTTTGATGTCCACTTTTTTTAAGCATATTATTCATAGTATTTTGGATACTTTCCCAAATTTGATAACCATATGGTTCCATGATAATACATCCTTTTACATTGGAATAACTTGCAAGATGTGATGCAGCAACAACATCTGTATACCATTTAGCAAAGTCTATATCTCTGCTTGTTATTTTTTTATTAGCCATTTTTCTTTCCTCCTTTACTAATAAAAAAAAGGAATAGTTAGGAGTCTTGCGACGGTACCATTCCTTATTTAACTCTTTAAAATAACGGCAATTTTGCCGGAATATATTTCTATATTCTCTTTAGGGGTAGGAATTATAAGTCCTTATCACTTGTTCACACTCTACCAAGCTCACTTAGATAATTTTTCTTATAATATTCCCCATCACTAGATTTAATATCTGTTTTTCGTTATCAGTATAACATTATTGACCTTTAAAGTCAATAATGTTTAAGAAATTTATACTGCAACTGGTATATTATATTCCTTACATTTCTCTTCTAATAATATAAAGTTACAACATCTATTTCTAACATTTTTAGGTAATCTATTTTCTTTATATCTATTGTATAAAACTTGGGACTTTGTAAGTACTTGTTTTCTGTTTAAATTTAACCAATAAAGTTGATTTTTTAGAAGTTGTATTCTAAAATTTTCTTCCTTATTACTTGTCTTTTTATCTAAGTCAAACGGGGCATAATTATTACTAGTAACTGGTATCATATTGTTTAGATTAACCACTCCAAGATTACCATTATCTATTTTTATTAAATCTAAAGTATTAGTTAACAACTTATGTTTTGGTTTAGGACTTGATAAAGGAGCAAAATATTCTAACTTATTAACCTTAAATAAAACTCCTATAAAAGGTCTTAAATCTTTTATTCCTGCATTATATGATACTCTATAATCATATCGTCTTAAATAATTGCAGTACTTAACATCTAATTTTACTATTTTAAAATTTGGTCTCATTTTTCACTCCTTTCTGTATTTATTTTCATACATTATATTTTAGAATAAAAGACTAGAGATAATTCTCTAATCTCCTATTAAGGTGCAATTTTTAAAATATACACCTGACTTTTTTAGCTGCCATTTATAGGGCTGGCTTCACCCACTTTTTTAGCTGCCATTTATAGGGCTGGCTTCACCCACTTTTTTAACATAAGCAATATTTATTTTTAATTAATGGTTAACCATTATATATACGTCATCTGCTTATGTGATATCATTATAACATTATTAAAAATCAATGTCAACACTTTTTTGTAACTTTTTTAGTATTTTGTGAATTTTAAGTTACTATTCACAGCCTATAAATGAAAAAAGGTAATTTTTTGAAAAAAGTTATCTTTTTTTCTTGACAAATTTTGTA
>CANRDV010000020.1 GCA_947629475.1 uncultured Bacilli bacterium | reverse complement strand
CTAATACTTCGCAGATACTTACGCGTATAGTGGACTTTCACCACCTAGTTATATGCCATGCACGGCACACGAAAAAAAAGATGTGATTTTAATCAACATCTTTTTCAGTTTCTTCAACACTTTCTGAACTAACAGTTTGTTCTATTGGTTCTTCCAAATTTTCAGTTATAACTTGAGTCTCTGTTTCTTGAGGCTCTTCATCACCACTCTTTGCAAGCACAGTTACAGTTGCAACATGATGTTCATCCTTTAAGTTAATAAGTCTTACACCTTGCGTTGCTCTTCTTAAAGTAGAAACCTGTTCAAGAGAAATTCTAATAACTATACCAGCATCCGTTATCATGACTAAGTCTTCATTTCCATCGACCGCTTTCAATGTTACTAAATTACCATTCTTCTCCGTTACATTCAAGCCTTTAACACCTTTACTACCACGATGTGTTAGACGGTATTCATCAATTGGCGTTTTCTTACCATAACCTTTCTCCGTTACAATTAGAACTTGTTTATCAGGTGTAATTACTTCACCACCAACAACTTTATCTTCACCTAAATCAATTCCGCGAACACCACTGGCAGTACGTCCCATGATTCTTACTTCACTTTCATTGAAACGAACCATCCTTCCATTTGTTGCACCAATGATTATCTCATTCTCACCGGTTGTCTTTTGAACCGAAATAAGTTCATCATCTTCTCTTAGAGATATAGCAATCTTACCATTATTTCGAATATTATCAAACTCTTCTAACTTCGTTCTCTTAACAACTCCATTTTTAGTTGTAAAGAATAAATACTTATAAACTTCTTCATTAGGACTTAGAGATACAATTGAATTAATCTTTTCTTCCTTTTCAAGAGCTAGTAAATTGATAATTGGTAAACCTTTACTTTGTCTACTAAATTCAGGAACTTCATATCCTTTCATTCGATATACTTTACCCTTATTACTAAAGAACAATACATAATCGTGAGTCTTCGTATTAATCATCTTTTCAACAAAGTCTTCTTCATTAGTTGTCATACCTTTAATACCAACACCACCACGGTTTTGTGTTCTATATTCGGATACTAACATTCTCTTGATATAACCTTTGTTTGTTAAAGCAATTAACGTATCTTCAACTGGAATTAAAGATTCATCTTCAATATAGTCAATGGCTGTCATATCAATCTTTGTTCTTCTTTCATCAGCATACTTCTTCTTAATTTCAAGCATTTCTTCCTTAATAATCTTATCAACCCTTTCAGGAGACGCTAGAATATCTTTATAATCAGCAATTTTTACAAGTAAATCAGCAAGCTCACTTTCAACCTTACCTCTTTCTAAGCCAGTTAAACTTCTTAAACGCATTTGAAGGATACTTGTTGCTTGAATATCATCAAGACCAAATCGTGACATTAATTTAGCTTTCGCATCATCATCACTTTCAGCACCTCTGATAATCTTAACAACTTCATCAATATTATCAAGAGCAATCTTTAAACCTTCTAAGATATGAACTCTTTCTTCGGCTTTCTTTAAATCATACTGCGTTCTTCTTATAATAACTTCTCTTTGATGGTCAATATATTTAGCAATTATATCACGAAGTCCAAGGGTTCTTGGTGTTTTACCATCAATCATCAAGAAGATAATTCCATAATTAACTTGGAAATTCGTATGTTTATATAAATTATTTAAAACAACTTGAGGGTTAGCATCTCTTTTTAAAGTAATAGTAATCTTAACACCATCTTTTAAATCTGTATGATAATCAGAAATACCCTCAATTACTTTGTTATGAACAAGTTCAGCAACTTTATTCTTAAGTTCCATCGTATTAACACCATATGGAACTTCATCAATTACAATTGTACTATGATTTTTTCCTTCTTCAATTGTTGCTTTACTTCGAATTGTAATACTACCTCTTCCGGTTTCATAGGCTTTCTTTATTCCGGAATTACCTAAGATAATACCACCAGTTGGGAAATCAGGTCCTTTTATATATTGCATTAGTCCATTCGTATCAATATCAGGATTATCAATATAAGCAACACATCCATCGATTACTTCTCCTAAATTGTGAGGAGGAATATTCGTTGCCATACCAACCGCAATTCCCATGGAACCATTAACTAGGATGTTCGGAAATCTTGATGGTAAAACCGTTGGTTCTTTTAAAGTTTCATCAAAGTTAGGCATCATATCAACGGTGTCTTTATTAATATCACGTAGTAACTCTAAAGAAAGTTTAGCAAGACGGGACTCTGTATAACGCATAGCCGCAGCTCCATCACCCTCAATATTACCAAAGTTACCATGTCCATCAATTAACGTATATCTTTGATTAAAATCTTGAGCAAGCCTTACCATTGCTTCATAGATTGAAGAATCTCCATGTGGGTGATAATTACCCATAACTTCTCCAACGGTCTTAGCACTTTTACGATGTGGTTTATCTGGGGTGTAGCCCGATGTGTACATTGACCACAAAATTCGTCTATGAACCGGTTTTAGCCCATCTCGTAAGTCCGGAATTGCCCGGGAAATAATAACACTCATTGAATAATCTATGAAAGATTTTGATACTTCATCAACTATATTATTTTCCGTTAATTTATCATGTTCATGAAATGTTCCTCCAAACTCGGTATTAATTGGTTCTAATTCAGAACTTTCTTCCATATTATCGGAACTTTCCATATTTTCTTCTTGTTCAAGTATTCTATCTTCTTCTGCTCTTTCTAATAATTCATCTAAATCATTAGTCTCTTTATTATCTTCCATAACGCCTCCTAAATATCAAGATTTTCAACAGTCCAAGCATATTCTTCAATATACTTTCTTCTTGGCTCGACTTCATCACCCATAAGTTTTTCAAAAATCTTATCAGCTTCAACACAATCCTTAACTGTTATCCTTCTTAAAGTCCGTTTAGTTATATCCATAGTTGTTTCATTTAACTCTTCAGCATCCATTTCTCCTAAACCTTTCATTCGAGCAATTTCAACTTTGTTTCGAACATTCTCAGGTAACGTTGCTAAATAAGCATCTCTTTCTGGTACATCTAGAACATACTTTCTGGTTTTTCCATGCATAATTCTAAATAATGGAGGTTGAGCAGCATAAACATGTCCAGCTTCAACAATTGGTTTAAAGAACCGGTAGAATAACGTTAATAATAAAACTCTAATATGCGCACCATCAACATCGGCATCGGTCATGATAATTATCTTATCATATCTTAACTTTGATAAATCAAAGAACTCTCCAATACCAGTTCCAAACGCAGTTATAATTGTTTTTATCTCTTCATTTCCTAAGGCTTTATCAAGTCTTGCTTTTTCAACATTTAATATCTTTCCTCGAAGTGGTAAAATGGCTTGGGTCATTGCATCTCTTCCTTTTTTGGCAGAACCTCCAGCCGAATCTCCCTCGACTATAAAAATCTCAGATATACTTGGGTCTTTACTCTTACAATCTGATAATTTCCCAAAGAAATTCGTGGTTGTTAAATCTGTTTTTCGGGTTGCTTCTCTGGCTCTTTTCGCTGCCATTCGAGCATCACGCGCAAGAATTGCTTTATTAATGATAGTTCTTGCTTCCGTTGGATTTTCAAGTAAGAATCTTTCAAATCCCTCTGAGAAAACACTATCAGCAAGATTTTTAACTTCACTATTTCCCAAGCGTCCTTTTGTTTGTCCTTCAAATTGAGGATTTGGATGCTTACAAGAAATAATCATAGTTAAACCTTCTTTAACATCATCATCTTTTAAATTTTCATCTTTTTCTTTTAAAATATTATTTTTTCGTGAGTAACTATTAATCACTCTCGTTAAAGCTCTTTTAACACCATCTTCATGGGTTCCACCATCATGTGTATTGATATTATTAACAAATGAATAAATATTTGCATTATAAGAAGTATTATATTGCATAGCAACTTCAAAGAAAACGCCATCTTTTTCACCTTCTAAATGAATTATATCTTCATGAAGTGGAGTTTTCTCTTGATTAATAAACCTTACATACTCACTTATTCCACCTTCATATAAGAATGTTTCACCAGTCGTATCTTCTTCGTCCCTATCATCTCTTATATTAAGTGATAAACCACGATTTAAGAAAGCAAGTTCCCTTACTCTCGTTTTTAAAGTTTCATAATCGTAGATATCTGTATCAAATATCTCAGGGTCTGGTTTAAAAGTAACCGTTGTTCCTGTTCTATCTTTATCACACTCTCCCGTTACTTGAAGAGGTGCTACTGTATGTCCACCATTTTCAAATCTGATACTATTTACCTTACCATCTTTATAAACTGTAACATCTACCCATTTACTTAAAGCATTTACAACGGAAGCACCTACTCCGTGAAGACCTCCGGAAACCTTATAGCCTCCACCGCCGAACTTTCCTCCAGCATGAAGTACCGTATAAACAGTCTCAACCGTTGAAATACCTGTCTTTGGATGAATATCCGTAGGAATTCCTCTACCATCATCTTTAACCGTAATTGAATTATCCTTATTGATTATAATTTCAATATTATGACAATATCCTGCTAAAGCCTCATCAATTGAATTATCTACTATTTCCCAAACTAAATGATGTAATCCTTTTACATCTGTTGTCCCGATATACATACCGGGTCTTTTTCTTACTGCTTCAAGCCCTTCTAAAACTTGAATTGACGAAGAATCATAACTACCTTGTACCTTTTCTTCTTCCATTTCTTCCACCACCTTTGTTTAATTTGATTATACCATTTTTTATTTTATATATTCTAGCAGAATTTGCTAGATTTATATCAATATCTTCAATATCTGTTGTTGTTATTATAACTTGCATATCACTTTTTAAATATTTTATTATATTATTTCTTCTTTTAATATCTATCTCAGAAAAAACATCATCAAGTAATAAAACCGGATATTCCTTCTTAATATCTTTAAATATTAAGAGTTCAGCTATCTTATAAGCAATCACGATTAATCTTTGTTGTCCTTGAGATGCATAGATTCTTGCGTCCTTTCCATTCAAAAGAAACAATAAATCATCCCGATGTAACCCAAACAAAGTCATCCCTTGCATCAGTTCTTTATTAAAGTTATTCTTCCATTTAGTAAGTAAAATCTTTTTAATCTTCTCTTCATCATACTCCGTAATTCCTAAGTTGTTCTGATAAATAACTTGTAGTCCCGATAATCCCGATAACTTTTTAAAGATTCCTTCTATCTTAGCATTAATAAGATTTAAATAGAAAAACCTAAAATAATAAATTTTCAAACTAACATCAAGCATCTTTTCATTAATAACATCAAGATATTTAGTATCAGATAAGGCATTGATATTCAGTCTTTTTAAATATTCATTCCGAATTCTTAAAATACTATTATATTCATTCATATTCTTTAAGTAGTTATTGTAAATTGAACCTATTTGAATATTTAAAGTATTTCTTCTTATACTAGGAGCCCCTTTAATAATTTCAATATCATTTGGTAAAAAAGACGTAACACAAAAATTTGAAATATACTCAGATATCTTTTTTATCTGAAATTTATTAATATACACTCTTTTTCCAAACTTATCAATCTCAACTTCATATTGTTTTAATACATCATCATGTAACACATCTCCACTAATCAATGCTTTACTCGTATCTAGTCTAATTAAATCAGTATCATAACCTGACCTTGGAGACTTCGTCAACGCTAAAACATAGATTGCTTCTAAGATATTTGTTTTCCCCATAGCATTATCACCAATTAAGATATTAATACCATCTGAAAAACTAATCTCAGCATCTTCGTAATTGCGAAAATTTTCTAACTTTAAATTCTTCAATCTCATAAAACATCACAAAAACCCTAAAAAAACAAATATTAGTATTTGTAAGTATACCTATACCTGCTTAATTATTATATCATAAATTTAAGGGAAAACAAGCCAAAAAAACACTTTTGGACATTTTTTTACCAAAAAAAGTAGATGACAAACACCTACTTTCATTTATTTTGCTTAAAGTAATTAGTTTTGACTTGCATTTTCAAGTATTTCATCAATAAAATCTTGTTTTTCAATCGCATATTCAATGCAAGATAAAATAATTTTATTTCGACTTATATTACAACTTTTGGCAAATTTATCAATAATCCTTAATTTACTATCTGAAATATGGATAGTTATATTCATAATATTATCAAATATCAATTTCAAACATTTCCATCTCCTTTCTAAAACACTAAAATTACATTGGTTTTAATGGGTCTTCATCATCTAATTTTAACTGTGATACTCTTCTTACTCTCTTTGTTGGTTCTTCTGGTTTATTGGCATCATATCGTTCTTTTAAAAGCTTATGCAATCTTAATGCTCTAAGTAATTGATTTTCAAAAGAAGTACAACTCATCTTTAAAATAATTGTTCTTCCTTGATAAAATTGAACTTTTGTAAATCCTTTATAAGGTTCATATTTTTCAATATGTTGTAAGGAAATCCAAGAACATTTTTCATTTTCACAACCTGTTGTTGGAAAGAAAATCATATCACTATCTTTAATAATAATTGGTAACTTATAATTTGAACCCAAAATCATTTTCGTTCCTTTTAATCGTCCATCAAATGTACTTCCATAGTAAGCACAGCTATCTTCCATAATTTTATAAGTAGTTCTAGGAATTAAATATTCATTTTTCTTTTCAAGAATTTGTGATGCTGTACCTCCAAGATTAATAATCGCACAAGTGTCTTTATTAATCTCATATGATTCAATATTCATTATCTCACCCCCAAACTAAAACTTAAATTTTATCCACAAAAATGGGGAAAACTCAAATTTCGAGGCGTTATTCTACAAAAAACATTTGTCGAAATTTGCCGAATTTTGTCGAATAATGAAAAAAAATTAAAAAAAATGACCAAAAATTCGCTTTTTAGTCACTTTTCTCTCTTAATAAGTTCTAATTGGTAATACTAATTGGACCAAATCTTCATTTTCTGTTGATTTAAAGATTATTGGATTAGATTCTCCAACAAATGATATTTCACAATCATCTCCCTCTAATACTTTTAAAGCATCCATTACATAACGAGCACTGAAAGAAATTGTTATATCTTCTTCCTTATCTTTTTCAATATTCATTTTTTCTTCAACTCTTCCTATTTCAGCACTAGATGATTTCATTGTTAATGTATTTCCTTTTGTTTCAAGAGTTACAACATTTTTTTCTTTATCACTTGTTAGAATACTAACTCTATCTATAACATCATATAAAACAGAATTTTTAACTATTACCTTTAACATACTTTCTTTTGGTAATAAATTAGATGTATCTGGGAAATTTCCATTTATAAGACGACTTTGAAATAACAAATTATCATACTTAAATACAATCTTATTATTAAAGATATGAAGTTCTAAGTTTTCATCATCTTCAGTTAATAATTTAGATACTTCTATAATATTTTTACTTGGAATAACAATATTATAATCATTTGATTCATTAGCATTTAATCTAACAATCTTTCTTGCTAATCTATATGAATCAGTACAATTACATTCAAGTATATCTCCAACTATTTTTATATTTAATCCTGTAAGTTGTGGTCTTGCTTCATCAGTTGATGCTGCAAAAGCTGTTTGATTAACTAAATCTTTAAATACTTTACTATTAACTATAATTGGTGTTTTATTAAGTTCTAAATTAATATTTGGATATTCTGATTTATTTATTCCATTTAAATTATATTCACTATTTTCTGTTGAAATAATAACCTTTAATTCATCAAATACCTCTAGATTAATAGTTGCATCAGGAAGTTTTCTTACTATATCTAAAATATATCTTCCTTGAATAATAATACTTCCTTCTTCAATCGTTTCCATATCATCAGAATTATAAGGAATAAATGACCTAATAGTTATATCGTTATCAGATGCAGTTAAAGTTAATCCTTCCTTATCTAAATCAAATTTTATTCCTGCTAAAGCTGGTACTAAGTTTTTCGTAGATATTGCTTTAGCAACTTTATTTAAATTTTCAAGTAATAAATCTTTTTTAATTTTTATTTTCATATTTTTCTCCTTTTCTATTTTTTATTTATTTATAATATTATAATAATAATGGTGTGGATAATGGTGGATAACTAATTCAAATCCTTATTCTATAAGGCTTTACAAAGGAATGTTATTGTGGATAACTATGTGGAAAACTAGGAAGTTATCCACAATAAGTTGTTAATAACTATTTTTTTAGTTCTTTTTTTCTAAAATTTAAATTAATTATTTCAATTATCCAAAAGTTTTCCACAATCATATGTGGATAACTTTTATTATACTAGATTTTGTTTAATCTTTTCAACTGTTTCTCGGATACTTTTATCGCGTTTTACATCATCTTGAATTTTTTCACATGAATGAATTACGGTTGTATGGTCTCTTCCTCCAAATTCTAACCCTATTCTTTGATAAGATTCGTTTAACACATCACGGGATAAAAACATAGCTATTTGTCTTGGAAAAGCAATACTTGCACTTCTTTTTTTACCCTTTAAATCATCAACCGATATTTGAAAGAAATCAGCAACAACTCGTTGAATTTTTGAAATATCATGTTTTTCACTAGTACCTTTAGAAACATTATCTTTTAAAGCTTCAACAGCTAAAGATAAGGAAATCTCGGCTCCTCCCATCATCATTGAATAACTAAGTAATCTATTTATTGCACCTTCAAGTTGTCGTACATCACTAGAAACATTTGAAGCAATATATTCTAAAACATCATCAGGAAAACTTTTATTAATTTTATTGCCATTTAATTTCTTTTTTAAAATATTTATTCGAAGTTCAAAATCAGGTGGATAAATATTTACTGTAAGTCCCCAACTAAAACGGGTTCTAAGCCTATCTTCTAATAATTTTAAATCATTTGGTGACCTATCCGAAGAAATAATTATTTGCTTTTTGTTATCATATAAAGTATTAAATGTGTGGAAAAATTCTTGCTGAGTTTGGGTTGCTCCTGCTAAAAACTGGATATCATCGATTATTAAGACATCTATATTTCGATATTTATCTTTAAAATAATCAGCATAATTATAGTTTTTGTCAAGTTCATTGTTTTCTTTTCTTCCTATGCCTGAAAAGTCGGAAATAAATTGCTCACTTGTAACATAAAGAACTTTTTTATCTGATGTTGCTTGGATATAATTACCAATTGCATGCATCAAGTGTGTTTTTCCAAGCCCACTATTACCATATAAAAACAAAGGATTATATGTAAGTCCAGGACTTTCAGCAACTGCAAAAGCCGCAGCATGAGCAAATCTATTACTATCTCCAACAACAAAAGTATCAAAGGTACAATGTGGTTTTAAATTAGATTCATGTTTAAATGTAATTATCTTTTTTGTAGGTTCGGTAATAGGTTTATTAACTTCTTTTTCTTCTTCAATATCAAGACTATCAGCTAATACAACTTCAAAATCACAATTAGTTCCAGTGATTTCTAAGAAAGTTTCTGAAACAACATCTTTATATTTATTTTCTAATCGACTTTTATGGATATCATTAGGAACAACTATTACGGCTTTATCATTATCAAAACTCAATAAAGAAGCAGTCGCAAACCAAGTTCCATAAATCAGTGAATTGACTTTCTTTTGAACAATCTCTAAGAACTTATTCCACAAAAGCTCTTTGCTCATTTCCCACCTCCATTTCACTTTAGTATCTATTATTTTAATCAATTCTCTTTAAAAAGTAAAGAGATTAATAATAACAATTTTACAATAATGAAAAATCCCTTTTGTATCCTTATATTAAAAGCTTTTCTGAAAGAATACTCCTTCTTGCTCTTTGTTCTATTATTTTAAATTATTTACAAAAAAAAAACAATAGTAACTGTCAAGTGAAAGGATAAAAATTACTAAAAAGAAAAATGGGAAATAATCCACAATAAACGGTGGAAAACTATGTGGATAAAAATTTCCCAAAAAAGTTATCCACCGAGTTTTCCACATAGTTATCCACATTCTTTTTACTTATTTTTCAACGAAAGATTGAGTTTTCCACAATATGTGGATAACTGTTTTCCACCGGTGGATAAAGTTTTCCACAATTATGTGGATAACTCGAATTTCCCAAAGGTTTTTTAATTAAAAAAATTTTTTTCAAGTTGACATTTAGACTTTACATTTTTATAAGTAAAAAAAAACAAACTTAAATTATTTTACAAATTGAAATAAATGTGGTAATATTTACTTATCAAGAAAAAATTCTTGTTCAGGAGGTCATATGAAAAATTTAAATTCCAATGAACTTGTAACTGCAATAAAAAGTAATCGTATCAAACTAATAATTTCTTTAATATTTTTACTAACAACCTCTATCCTTATATATATAGGTTATAAAGAACAACATGGAAATTTTGAAGTTACAACATCTATGCAAGAAATAGAAGGAAACGAAAATAACCTTGAAGGAAAAGAAGCCTATATTGAAGTTACTATGGAACCATTTGTCTTTGCAGCTTATGAAAGTGATGGGAAAAGAAGTGATTTAAAATATTATCTTGTAATGGATAAAGAAAACTTTTTATATGTTGTATACATGAATAATAAAGATTATACAAGATTAAGTAAAAGTACAATAAATAAACCTATTAAAATAACTGGTGTAACAGAAAAAATAGAAACCAATATCAAAGAACTAGCTATCAAAGCATATAATGAAGAATTGGGTGAAGAATATTTAACCTTAGATAATTTTAATGAGTACGTAGGACCTATTCTTTTAAATACAAATGTAAGAATAGATGATTCCATGATTTATTATATATTAAGTCTTGTAACATTTACTTTATTCTTAGGAATTTTCTTGGTTTGGTTAACTATTGAACTAAAAAATAAAAAGGTTTTTAAAAATTATACAAAAGAAGACTTAGAAAAAATAGGTATGCAAATTTATTCATTAACAAATAATCCTTATAAAGATATGAAATTATATTTAACTAAAAATAATATAGTTGACCTTGCAAGTGGAATTGTAATTTTAACCTATGATGAAATTATCTGTGCTTATCCCTATGAATATAGATATAATGGTTTACGTATAAATAAAGTTATTAAAGTTATAACAAATAAAAATAAAACTTATGAAATAGCCAATACTAAATTATTAAAAAAAGATAAAGATAAAACAATTGATGAAATAATAAATATTTTAAAGAAAAAGAATAGTAATATAAAAACAGAATATACAAAAGAAGTAAAAAAGGAAATAAAAGCAACTAAAAAGATAAAAAAAGAAAAAGAAAAAGTCAAAAAATAAGAAACAAAAATAAAATTAATTAAAAAAAATAGAAAAAAAGTTTGACAATTACCCCTATTTCCTATTATAATAATGTAGAATTTGATTTTGGAGGTGTGAATATGAAAAGAACTTATCAACCAAATAATAGAAGAAGAGCAAAGAAGCATGGTTTTTTTGCAAGAAAAGAGACATCTGTTATTAATTCTAGAAGAAAAAAAGGTCGTAAGGAAATTATTAAAAAATAAGCCCCATTTTAATGGTGGTTTTTTTTGCAAATAGCACTCGAGGTAATTATGAAGAAAATAAATATAGTTCGTAGTAATCAAGATTTTAATGATGTTATTAAAACAGGAGTTTGTCTAAAAAATAAATATTTTATACTTTATTATAAAAGTTCTATCTATCCTGTTTATCGCTTTGGGATATCAGTTCCTAAAAAGTTCTGTAATGCTGTTAATAGGAATAAATTAAAAAGAAAAGTAAGAAATATTTTAGATAATTACAAAAATATCTATTCAAAACAGAAAGATTATATTATAATAGTAAGAAAGAGTTGTCTTGATGAGGATTATAAAGTTCTTGAAGATAACTTGGTATATTTATTAAAAAAGATAAACTAAAAACTAGTTTAAGAAAGGATATGATTTATGAAAAAGAAAAAAGTATTATTACTGCTTATCCTAACTTTATTGTTAACAACAGGCTGTACAAAAGTTTTAAAAGATAAGGATAAGAAAGCTGTAATTAATGAAGTAACAGGACAGAATTTAACTGAAAATATTGTCTGTAAGCCAACTGATAAAGAGACTATCAAGTTATATAAAGATAATAAAGTTGATATTGATTCACTTCCAGAATGTGTTTGTAAAAGTGATAAAGTTAAAGTTGAAGTAGAAACAAAGGATGAAGAGGGAAACGTTAAAACAGAAACCAAGGAAGTAAAATGCGAAAGTTTTACACCAGCATCAGGTAAATATGATGGACTTTGGACAACAATCTTTGTTAAACCTTTAGCTTATATTATCTTGTTCTTTGGTAAGATTACAAAAAACTATGGATTAGGATTAATCATTACAAGTTTAGCAATTAGATTAATACTTTATCCAGTAACAAGAAAAACAGCAATGCAATCTGAGTATATGAAAAAAGCTCAACCAGAAATGGAAAAGATTGAAAAGAAATATGCTCATAAAGACCAAAATGATAAAGAAGTCATGATGCAAAAGAGTCAAGAAATGTTGATGGTTTATAAAAAGTATAATATTAATCCTGTTTCGGGTTGCTTACTTGCATTCTTGCAGTTACCACTTTTGATAGCTTTCTTAGAAGCTATTAATAGAGTGCCAGCAATCTTTGAAGGAACATTCCTAACACTACATTTAGGAACAACTCCAAGAGTAGGACTTGCACATGGTAACTATTGGTATTTGTTATTAAGTGTAATCGTTGCTGCAACTACTTATTTCTCATTTAAAGCAACAAGCAAAGACCAAGCAATAGGAAATGATGATTTAGCAAAACAACAAAAGATGATGACCAATACATTTACAATTATGATAATATTCATGTCATTCTTTATGACATCAGCATTAAATATTTACTGGGCTACCACAAACTTATTTACAGTAGCACAAAACTTATTAGTTAGTAGGAGGGTTAAATGAAAAAGTATACATATCAAGCTAAAACATTTGAAGAAGCCAAGAGTATGGCTATGGCTGATTTAATGGAACAAGAAGGTAATTTATATATTACCGAAGTTGAAAACAGCACAAAAATGTTTAATAAAAAAAGTGTAATCGAGGTTATAAAAAAGGAAGATATCGTTGACCATATTAAAGAATTAATCAAAGGTATTACTTCTGATATGGGATTAAATATTAACATGGAAGTTAAAAAAAGAGGAGAAACCTTAAATGTAACTATCTATGCAGATAACAACGCTGTTTTAATAGGTAAAAATGCAAAGACCTTAGATGCCTTAACAACAATTGTTCGTCAAAGTATAATTAAAGATATTGGAGAAAATTATAAGTTTGTTCTAGATGTTTCAGAGTATAAGCAAAAAAGAGAATGGAACTTAGAAAAAATGGCTAAACAAATAGCTAGAGAAGTTGCAAAAACTGGAGTTGAAGTAAAACTTGATCCAATGAATTCTTATGAAAGAAGAATAATTCATAATACTTTAACTAATAATAAAAAGGTTTACACCGAAAGTATTGGTGAAGAACCAAGAAGATGTGTTGTAATTAAACCAAAAGAAGAAGTTAAAGAAGCAGTTCAAGAAGAGGAATAGAATTTAAGAAATTAGGTTATGACAAATGATTATAGAGAAATGATTTATCATTTAGATAATATAATTACAAAAATTAATTCATTATCTACTGACACAAGTTTTGATATAAAAGTTGATTGGAAAGATATCCAAAAAATAAAAAAGACTTTATCTGAATTTATAATCATTCTTAAAAATCAAAGTAATATTTCTGGCATAAACTTAGAAAAATTAAAAAATGTTTCTGATATTGTATTTGATTTAAATTATAACAACTTATTTTCTGAATTTACAGAATATATTAGTAATGAATTATATGCTTTTGAATTTCTTTTGCAACAAACAAAGAATATATAATAGATTAAACTAAGGATAAAAACTTAGTTTTTTTCTGACAAAATCCGACAAAATTCGACAAAAGAATATGTTAATATTTTTCTTGGAGGCTAAATATGACAAATGAATTAAAAGCAGTTACCAAGAAAATTGATGTAGCATTTACTTTATATTTTATGAACAAGAAGGAAGCAGAAACAATCTTTGTTGTTGGGTCAATGGCTCATGATGATTATCAAGATAGACTTGATAATGACTATGATATCAGAGTAATTTCTAAGAAAGTTACGAAAGAAGATATCAAAGACTTTGAACATTTTTTAGGTGTTTTATCAGAAAAACTATCAACAGATGAAATTCAAGTTGGCTATTCCTGCTTAGTTGGACCAGTTAATCATAAAGTATCGAAAAGTAAGAAAAACGTTTTAATCCATGCGATGATTCATGAAAAAAGCCAAATGGATGACTTTCTACCAGAGACTCATAAATACCAATATGGAACAAGGTATAGAATTGTATCCGGAATTGATTCTTTAAAAAGATTTCAAGATGTAAGATTCACATTAGAGCACCTTATAAATGGACATGAAGGACTAAATTATTGTATAGATATGTTAAAGAAACGCGAATATAGATATTTGAACTGGGATATCGATGAACAAAGTTGTAATTTTAATTTTCATACTGATAAAATGCCAGATGATACTATCTATGAAAACTGTTTTTATTCAGTTAATAAATTTATTAATAACCTTATGAACTATTGTAAATTCTCAAATTATATTATACCAACTAATAAAATGGACTTTACTTTAAAATTACTAGGTGAAAAAAATTTAAAAAGCCCTCTTCTCTTTTTACTTGATGGGTTGTATAATAAAGATGAAGTCTTACTTAAAAATATTTTTAATGATATAATAGAAGAAACAACAAATCTATTAGAATTATTTAGAGAAAGAGTTTTAGAGTTAGACAATATATTCTCTCAGAAAGAAGATGTAAAAACACATAAATTAATAAAAAGTTAGGTGATGAAAATGGAAGTTAATTATAAAAATTCAACAATTAAGATTACTAATTCAATTATGAAATATTTTAATTTAAAACCTTATCATGAAACATTAGACTATTTAGATGACTTATTCTATTGTAAAAAATATGAAAATGTAGTTTTACTTGTCTTAGATGGTTTGGGAAATGCGAGTTTAAATGAAATATTACCTAAAAAAAGTTTCTTAAAAGAAAATCGGATTAAGGTTTTATCTACAGTTTTTCCAACAACAACAACGGCAGCAACGACGTCTCTTTTAACAGGACTTACTCCAAGTGAGCATAATTGGTGTGGGTGGGATATGTATTTTAAGGATACTGATGAAACAATTTCTTTATATCCCAATAAGTTAAAAGATACCGAATTAGAACCAAAACTAAACGTTAAAGATAGACCTTATATGAATTTTAAAAGTATTATAGATTTAATAAATGAAAAAGGAGAAGATAAGGCATATTATGCTTATCCATTTGATAAAGATAATCCTTGTTTAAATATTGACGAAGTCTGTGCTAGGATAATAAAATTATGTCAAGAAAAAGGTAAAAAATTTATCTATGGTTATACAGAAGCACCAGATAAGATATTTCATCAAGCAGGCTTGCACTCAAAAGCTGCTAAAGAAAGTGTTATATATTCAGAAAAAGTTATTAAAGAAATGTGTTCCAAATTAAAAGATACATTAGTTATAATAACAGCCGACCATGGTTTAGTTAAATCTCGTTATATTAATATAAAAAATGATATAAAAGAATTATACGATATGTTAGAAAGAACAACATGCCTTGAATCAAGAGCAACAGCTATTAAATTAAAAGCTAATGTTAAGAAAAAAGATTTTATAGATATCTTTAATAAGGATTTAAAAAATTCATTTATTTTACTAAGTAAAGAAGAAGTTTTAGCAAATAATTTATTTGGGTTTAATAAAAGTTCTTATTTAGAAGATACTTTAGGAGATTATTTATTAATTGCAACAAGGGATATGTGTTTAAATTATGATGATAACTCCCCTATTTTTAAAGCAAATCATGGAGGTTTAACTAAACAAGAACTAATGGTTCCTGTTATAATGATAGATAGAAAAAAATCAAGAATTTAGGAATTTTGTGTAATTTTGAGTGAAAATGGCTGGAATTTTGTGTAAAAACGTCTAAAAAAAGCCGGAATTTTGTGTGGAAATATCTTGAAATTGTCGGAATTTTGTGTTAAAATTAATTTGAAGGTGATGAAAAATGCCACGACTAAAAAGAAAAATAGATGATTTTTTAATAAATTGGAAAAATGATAAAGAAAGAATGCCCCTTATAGTAAAAGGAGCAAGACAAGTTGGTAAAACAGATGCTATTGAAAATTTTGCTAAAAATAATTATAAGTATGTTGTTGAAATAAACTTTGCCCTTCAAAATGAATATAAGACTATTTTTGATAATGGTTTTGAAGTTGATACTATCATTCATAATATTTCAATGATTAATAATAATTTTAAATTTGTACCCAACGAAACTCTAATCTTCTTTGATGAAATGCAAGATTGCATGAATGTTGCAACCTCATTAAAGGCATTTAATCTTGACAAAAGATATGATGTCATTTGTTCAGGCTCAATGATGGGAATTAATTATAATGAAATAGAATCTAATAGTGTTGGTAACAAAATAGATTATACTATGTCTTCTTTAGATTTTGAGGAATTTCTTTGGGCTAAAGGTTATAGTGAAAAACAAATAGATGAATTATATACTTGCATGAAAGAAGTAAAACCACTTACGAAAACAGAATACGATGTAATGTTAAATAATTTTAAAGATTATATGCTCTTAGGTGGTATGCCCAAAGTAGTTAGAACATTTATTGAAAATAAAAATTTTAGTGGTATTTTGGAGTTACAAGAACAAATATTAACAGACTATGAACAAGATATATCAAAATATGCTAAAGGATTAGATAAAGAAAGAGTTTTAAATGCCTATCGAAAAATACCTGTTTTTTTAGGAAATGAAAACAAAAAATTTCAAGTATCTAAAATATCATCTGGTGCAAGAAATCGAGAATATTCAGGTGTTGCAGATTGGCTAAGTGATGCAGGAATTGTAAATATTTCTTACTGTATGGAAGAATGTGCTTTACCATTAGGAGGAAATTACAATCCTGATAATTACCGATTATATTTTAGAGATACTGGTCTTTTGATTGCTTCATTAGATGATGAAGCTCAAGATGATTTAAGAAAAAATCAAAACTTTAATACTTATAAGGGTGCTATCTATGAAAATATAATTGCAGATATGTTGGTAAAAGAAGGATATAAACTATATTTTTATAGAAATGAAAAAGGTACTATTGAAATGGATTTCTTTATAAGAGATGCAAATTCTTTAATTCCAGTTGAAGTAAAAGCAAGTGATAATGCAACAGCATCTCTTAATAGATTAATTGAAAGTAAAAATTATAAAGAAATAAAATATGGAATAAAATTATGTAATAAAAACATTGGTTTTAATGGTAAGTTTTATACCTTTCCTTATTTCTTAACTTTTCTTTTAAAAAGATATTTAAAAGAAAAATAAAATATTAACTATGTTCAAAAAATAAGTGACATAGTTTTAATTTTATGTTATTATATTACTAAGGATGGTAATCATGATAAAGAATAAAAAGGTAATAAAAGGAATTATTGTAGTATTAATAATAATTCTAATTGGGGCAACTTATTTTACAATTCAAATGCTAACAATAAAACCGGTTGAAACAAATAATAAAGACCAATTAAAATATACTCTAGAAGAAAAATATACAACAAATAATTTATATTGTAATATTAATTCAAATAGTATCTTAAAAGATGAATGTGAAAAAAATTATAAAGGGACTTATTCTATAAAAGTAGAAAATAAAAATGCTAAAACTTTAGCAGCAGATAATCTAACAAAAAGATATATATTATATGATGATAATACTTTAAAAATATATGATACTTATAAAAAAGAGATAATTAATCTTAATATAGAAAATAAATATACAAACTATCAAATACTTTTAGATAGTAATTTAGAAAAACCAACAGCCTTAATTTTAACTAATAAAGAAAATAATACTAAAGAACTTTATAATATATTATCTCAAGAAATGATAAATTTAAAAGATACAACTAATGAAGAGTTTTATGATAAAACTAAAACATTTGATGGTAAATATATTGTAGCAACAAATAAAACGGGAACACCGCATTATGATTATTTTATAAATGTTATAACTAAAGAAAGAGTATTAAAAGGAAGCGACTATGAAAAAGACAATTCTTGTAGTGAAACAGATAGTAAAGTTATAAAAAGTAACGATAAATATTATTTTTATGTCTCTTGTACAGCAGCATCTTCTCATATAAATGAAAAATTTTATAATGAAGAAGGAAAACTAATTATAGATATGAATTCTGATACTTCAATTAAAACATATTTTCATTATTCAGTTAACAATGGTTATTTATATGTAGCAAATAAAGATACAATATTAAAGTATGATAATACAGGAAAACTATTAGAAACAAATGAAGATTATAAAGATATAGTTCAATTAGCAAACAATTATGTTTTTTATCTTGATAGCTCTAAAAAGTTAACAATAACTAATTTAGATACTAAAGAAACAAGTACCCTACTTGATTTATCAAATAAAGAAAACTTTAGTTTTGATAATTGGAACTTTGATATTTATAATGAAAGTGTTAATTATTATCAAAATAAAGTATATAAGTATTTTGATTTGTTAAAACCGGGAATGTATTTTACGATAAAAGATAATGATAAGAGTCAAAAGTATTATTATAATTTAGAAACAAAAGAAATAAGTGAATTAAATAGTTAGGAATTAAGAAAAAGTTTCTTATTTCTGATATTACTAAAGGTAGGTGTTAAAAGTTATGGAAAAGAATAAAAAGAGAAATAAAATAACGATAATTTTTACAATAGTTGAAGTTTTAATTATTATCTTAGGAATTTGCTTTTTTGCTTATAAAATAGTTAGTTTAAAAGAAAATCAAAAAGATAATAATATACCAGAAGAAGTCGAAAAAGATAAAAAATTAGTATTAAAACTAAAAGAAACAGGATTTAATTGTACTACTTCAGAAAATTGCAAAGAATTTGAAATAGAAACAGAAACTACAAATGCTAAATATATAACAACAGATGATATGATAAATAGATTTGTTTTATACAATGATAACAATTTAAAAATATATGATTTATATACTAAAGAAATATATAATTTAGGAATGAAACAACAAGGAGACCAATATAGTTATAGTATATTAATTAATAGTGATTTAACTAAACCAACAGGATTAGTTAGCAAAGAAAAAGACATAACTAAATTTTATGACATTGAAACTAAAAATGAAATGATTATTGAAAGTAATCCAAGTAATTTTTCAGTTTATAAGTTATATGATGGTAAATATCTTGTTAAAACAGGTATAACAACCCAAGAAGAAGATTATAAGATTATTATAAACACTAAAACAGAAGAAGCGTTAGTAAATAGAAAAGAATTTTTAGGTGATAAAATATGTGGAGAAGTATCAGGAGAAGTTATTAAAAGTAACGATAATTACTATTTTTATCTTGCTTGTACTTCTGCATCTGCTCCTTATTATGAAAAGATATATAGTGAAGATGGGAAACTAATCATAGATATGAATAGTGAATACCCAGAAAAAACCAGTTATAATTTATATTCAAGTTTTGATGGATATCTTTATGTAGGAAATAAAAATAGTATTTTAAAATTTGATAATAAAGGAAATCTGTTAGAAACAAATAATAGTTATAACAACATTATTGCATTAGTTAGTAATTATGTATTTTTTGTTGATTCAGAAAACATGTTAGAAATAAGTAATTTAAATACAAAAGAAACTAAAAAATTATTGGATTACTCAGAATATTCAGGAATTGGGTATTCGAGATTTGGATATAAAGGACATAACTACTATCAAACAAAAAAATATATAAACTTTCAAGAAATAGAACCGGGAATATATTTTTCGCTGTTGAAAGGAATTAATGGTGGAGTTCAAGAAGATTATTATTATAATCCTGATACTTTTATGTTAAAATTTTTAGGAACTAGATGACATAGTTTCTTTTTTGTGCTATAATCTTACTCGAAGTGAGGGATTATGATGGAAGATACAATTGCAAGTATAGCAACCTCTTTGGGAGTTGGAGCAATATCGATTATAAGAGTAAGTGGAGATAATGCTATAAAAATAGTTAATAAAATATTTAAAGGTAAAGATTTAGAAAGTGTAAGAAGTCATACTATTCATTATGGACATATTGTCTATGATGGAGAAACAATTGATGAAGTCTTAGTAACGGTAATGAGAGCACCTAAAACTTACACGATGGAAGATGTTGTAGAAATAAATTGTCATGGAGGAATTAGTTCAACTAATAAAGTTTTAGAAATCTTATTTTTAAATGGTTGCCGAAGTGCCGAAGCAGGAGAATTTACGAAAAGAGCGTTCTTAAATGGAAGAATTGACTTAATGCAAGCCGAAGCAGTTGCTGATTTAATTAATAGTGAAACTGAAAAAGAAAGAAAAATAGCTATCAATGGCTTAGAAGGTAATAGTAGCAAATTAATCAAAAAACTAAGACAAAAACTAATTGATATAATCTCGAACATCGAAGTTAACATAGATTACCCTGAATATGAAGATATCTATGAAGTAACAAAAGCAGATTTAGAAAAAGAAATAAAAGAAATAAAATCTAGTTTAGAAAACATAATAAAAGAATCAGAAGATGGAAAAATAATTAAAGATGGAATAAAAACTGTAATTGTTGGTCGTCCTAATGTTGGAAAAAGTAGTCTCTTAAATCGATTATTAGATAGTAACAAAGCAATTGTCACGGATATTCCAGGAACAACCAGAGATATTGTTGAAGGAAGTATCTTAATATCTGGTATTAAACTAAATATAATTGATACAGCAGGTATCAGAGAAACATCTGATAAAGTAGAACAAATTGGAGTATCTAAAAGTATAGAAGCATTAAATACAGCCGATTTAGTATTACTTCTTTTAAATAACAATGAAATCCTAACTCAAGAGGACTTAGAATTAATAAAGAAGACAGAAGAAAAAAATACCATAATTGTTATAAATAAAAATGATTTAGAAGAAAAAATAGATATATCTAATTTAAAGAGTTCTAATATTATTTATATAAATACAATTGAAGAAGATGGTATAGATAATTTAAAAGAAAAAATAAAGAATATGTTTAACTTAGAAAAATTTGAAACTAGTAACTATAACTATATAACAAATACAAGACAATTATCTAAAATAAAAGAATGTTTAAAAATAACTCTTGATATAGAACAAGGATTAAAAGATAATCTTGATTTAGATATCTTAGAAATAGATTTAAAAAATATTTGGAATACCTTAGGATTAGTAGTTGGAGAGTCATACGAAGAAGAGTTATTAGATGAGTTATTTAGTAAGTTTTGTGTTGGAAAATAACACTTTACAATAAATAAAAAAAGTTGTATAATCTCTAAGAAGTGTTGGGAAGTGAGAAAATGGAAGTAGATATAATTGTTGTTGGAGGAGGTCATGCTGGATGTGAAGCAGCACTAGCCGCTGCTAGACTTAATCATAAAACTTTATTAATAACAGGAAATATTAAAAATATAGCCGATATGCCATGTAATCCAAGTGTTGGAGGACCAGCTAAAGGAATACTAGTCAGAGAAATCGATGCTTTAGGTGGTGAGATGGGTATTAATACAGATAAAAGCCATTTACAATTAAAGATGTTAAATACCAAAAAAGGACCAGCTGTCTGGGCATTACGCGCGCAAGCAGATAAAATAACTTATCCAAAAGAAATGCTAAAGACTTTAAATAGTACTAAAAACTTAGAAATAAAAGAAGAAATTGTCGATGATTTATTAGTTAAAGATAATAAAGTCTTTGGAGTAAAACTTGAAAATGGAGAAGAAATAATAGCCAAAGCGGTAATCCTTACAACAGGAACTTATTTAAAAGCCGATATCTTAGTTGGAGCCGAAAGAACTCCGGGAGGACCTCATGGAGAAAAAGAAGCCAAGAATTTAAGTGATAATCTAAGAAAACTTGGACTTACTATTCAAAGATTAAAAACAGGAACTCCTCAAAGAATAAAAAAATCATCAATTGAATTTTCTGTTTTAGAAAGAGAAGATGGAGATAATGTTTTAAGAACTTTCTCATTTGATACCAAACCAATGTATAAAATTGAAGACCAAGTCCCATGCTATTTAACTTATACAAACGAAAATACTCATAAAATAATCATGGATAACTTAGAAAAATCAAGTATGTATGGAGGATACGTGAGAGGTGTTGGACCAAGATATTGTCCATCAATTGAAGATAAAGTTGTAAGATTTAAAGATAAAGAAAGACATCAATTATTCTTAGAACCTGAAAGTTTATATTATGATGATATTTATTTACAAGGATTTTCAACAAGTATGCCTCATGATATTCAAGAAGAGATGGTTCATAGTTTAAAAGGTTTAGAGCACGCTGAAATCGTCAAATATGCTTATGCAATTGAATATGATGCTATTGACCCTTTAGAAGTAAAACCTAGTTTAGAAAACAAAAAAATTGAAAATCTTTTTACAGCCGGTCAAATAAATGGTACTAGTGGCTATGAAGAAGCAGCTGCTCAAGGATTAATGGCTGGAATAAATGCTAGTTTAAAACTAGATAACAAAGACCCTTTAATTTTAAAAAGAAACGAAGCCTATATTGGAGTTTTAATTGATGATTTAGTTACAAAAGGAACTAAAGAACCATATCGAATGTTAACATCAAGGGCAGAATATCGCCTACTTTTAAGAAACGATAACGCTGATATTAGACTAAGAGAATATGGACATCAAATAGGACTTATTGATGATACGAGATACGAAAGATTTAAACAAAAATTAAAAGATATTGAAGATTTAACAACCTATTTAAAGGAAACTAAAGTAACCATAAATGATAAAGACTTATTTGAAAAATTAAATACCTCTCCTACTCTAGATTCTGTGTCTCTTGCTGAATTATTAAAAAGACCTGAAATAAAAATAAATACTTTAAAAGAATTAGGAAAAATTCCTGATAATTATTCAAATGAAGTATTAGAACAAGTAGAAATTTCTATAAAATATGCAGGTTATATTGGAAAAGAAGAACGAGAAGCCGAGAAACTTAAAAAGATGGAAAGTATAAAAATACCAGACAATATTAACTATCAAGAAATTCCAAATCTTGCTAGTGAAGGTCGTCAAAAATTAGACCAAATAAAACCAATGACCTTAGGTCAAGCATCTAGAATAAGTGGAGTAAACCCAAGTGATATCGCAGTTTTAAGTGTCTATTTAAAGAGGTTATCATGAATGAAGAAGAATTTTTAAAAGAAGTAGAAAACCTTGGTATAAAGTTAGATGAAGAAAAACTAGCTAAACTAGATAAATTTTATCATCTCCTAATAAGTTGGAATGAAAAAATAAACTTAACAACAATTACTAAGAAAGAAGATTGTTATCTAAAACACTTTTATGATAGTCTAACTTTAATCAAAGAAATAGATTTAACAAAAAAATTAAAAGTTTTAGATGTAGGAACAGGTGCAGGTTTCCCTGGAATTGTTTTAAAAATAGTATTTCCCAATTTAAAAATAACCTTACTCGACTCTTTAAATAAAAGAATAAATTATCTTAATGAAATAATTAAAGAATTAGATTTACATGATATTGAAACTAAATGTTCAAGAGTTGAAGACTATGCAAAAGAGACAAAAGAAGAATACGATTTAATAGTTGCAAGAGCAGTTGCTCATCTTGGAATTTTGATAGAAACAACCATGCCTCTTTTAAAACTAAACTCATTTCTAATTGCAATGAAATCAAATATCAATGAAGAAATAAAAGAATCAAGTAAAATTCTAAATAATATAAATGCTAAGATAATTAATATCAATACCTTTAACTTACCAATTGAAAATAGTATTAGAACTTTAGTAAAAATTCAAAAAACAAATAAAACACCAACTAAATATCCAAGAAACTATAGTAAAATAAAAAAAGAATATCAAAGTAAGCAGAAGTAAAATTTTAAAACTTCTGTTTTTATTTCCCATAAGACCAAACAAAATATTCATTTTTGGGAAATTGTGTAAAATAAGAAAAAATATTTAAAAAAATGACAAAAAAAGATTGAAAAAAAATTAATTTTAAGGTAATATATTAATATAGATGGGGTTTAAAAAGAAAAGAGGGATAATATGGATAAAGATAATGAGGTTGTTTATTTAAAAATCGAAGATATCATTCCTAATAAATTTCAGCCTCGGGAAATATTTGATGAAACAGGATTAGATGAGTTATCAGATTCTATTAAAGAGCATGGGGTAATTCAACCAGTAATAGTAAGACCAATGGGAGATAAATATGAACTTATTGCTGGAGAAAGAAGATGTAAAGCCTCTTCGCTTGCAGGACTGACAACGATACCAGCTATTGTTAGAGAAATGGATGATAGAGAAAGTGCCAAGGTATCACTCCTTGAAAATCTTCAACGAAAAAATTTAAGTCCAATCGAGGAAGCCAGAACCTATAAAAGAATATTAGAACTTGATAACATAACTCAAGATAATTTAGCAAAAACTATGGGTAAAAGTCAACCTGCGATAGCAAATAAACTAAGACTTTTAGGTCTACCTGAAGAAGTTCAAGATGCTCTAATGAAAAATCAAATTTCAGAACGTCATGCCAGAAGTCTACTTAATTTAAAAGATAAAGAACAACAATTGATGATGTTAGATAGAATAAGAAAAGAAAGATTAACAGTAAGAGAGTTAGACCTTGAAATAAAAAAACTAAAAGAAAGTCCTAGTGCAAATCAAGAAGATAATAATTTTAATGGAGGTGAAATGAAGATGCAAGGAAATATGATGAATAATGCAACTTCAAATAATTTTAATATGAGTAATAATCAAAACGATTCAACGATGAGTGATATGCCAACAAATAATTTTAATCAATATGGAACAAACAATCAAAATGTTATGCCAAATTATCATAGTAATTTTGGTGGAATGGGTTTAAACGATTATCAAAGTTCAATATCAGGTAATATGTTTAATAATATGCCAGGACAAGGAAATGTTCAACCAAATATTAATTTTCAAAATGAATTTACTAGTCAATTTAATAATCCTACTCCTAACCCATTTGAAAGTTCTATTCCAGAAGAACAACCTAATAATCAAAGTGACATAAATATTATAAGTAATACATCAGGTCTTAATATGTCAAATACAGAAAATATGTTAAACAAACCTCCTCAAGGAAATAATTATAATTCCTTAGGTTCTATGTTCGATGGAACATCTAATAATCCAAATGGAAATATTCCAGTAGAAGACTATACACCAGGAGGTGGAGATAATCCATTTGTAAGTCAAATCAGAGAAAACACAACCCAGCCAAAACAAAATCAATTTTTACCAAACTTCGATACACCAAATAACTTTAGTAATAATCAAACAGATTTTAATGATATACCAATAAATAATAGTTTTTCAAATCAAGAACAAGATTTTGGTATGAATAATTTTATAAATCAAAACAATTTTGGTTCTAATATGAATGATTTTAGTACTAAAGATAATGTTAATACAATGAATAATGTAGTAGGTATGAATAACTTTAATAATAATCCAATAAATGATTTTTCATTTCCTGAACAAAATCCTGATAATAATAACTTTAGTGCAATTAACTTTAATTCAAATCAAGGAAGTTTATTTAATCAACCATTGAATATAGTAAATGTACCTAATAATATGAATAATTTTAATACACCAGATCCACCTAAAGAAGAACCTAAGTTTGAGGATAATTATCAAGAATCATCTCAAGAAGAAAATGAAAAATTTGATAATCCATTTGATGATGCATATGAAGATATCTTAAATGCAAAACCAGTTTCAATTAACCAAGAAGAACCAAAAGAAGAAGAGCCAGCAGAGAGTGAAACAGAAGAAAAAGAGAAAGTAAAAACAGAGGATACAGAAGAAGTTGAAGTAATTGGAGCAGAACCAAGTAATGAAACAGAAGATAATAAAGAAGATACCACTTCTAATTCAAATCAAGAAAAAAAGAATGATTATATAGTTCTTGACCCAGTTAAAACTATCTTTGATGCTAGAGGTGCAGTTTACGAGTTAAAGAAAACAACTGATGCAATTAAACAAAATAATATAAATATTGATACAGAAGAAATAGAATTTGATGATTATTATCAAATTACAATTAAAATAAAAAAATAGGTAGTTTATGAATAAAAATATAACTAAAAATATAACAATTGGAGTTTTAGGATTATTCCTAGGACTTTCTCTTTGTTATATAGGATATGATAAATTAATAAATAAAGAAAATATAAAAGAAGAAGTAAATAACACTCAAGAAGATAATAATACTAATGATGAAATAGATAAAAATGAAGAAAATAATCAAGATGATTCTAATACAACCCAAGAAGATATTTCTCAAGATTCTAATACCACTCAAGAAGAAAATAAAATTCCAACTCCAAGTGATACAGAAGAAATTTGTGGAAGTAAATGTTATGGGGGAATTTCTACTAATGCTTTAAATGCTATTAAGTGGTTTTATAATAACAATAAATTATTAGATATATTTCAATTAAATGTAAGTAGTTTTGATATAGATAAGGCAACCGTAGATGATTATTTTGCATTTACAATTGGTTATAATGGTGGAGATGATATATCAGAAACAGATTTAAAAAATGGACTATTAAAGTATTTTGAAATAAAAGATATAGATAAAGTTATGGAACAATTAAAAAATTATAAAGTAAATGAAGGTAGCTTTATAAAAAGTTTTACTTATAAAGATGGTAAATTTACTTTAGAACATAAATTCTTTGTTGAATATGATTATAATTATAAATTAGTTGATTATAAAGAAGAAAATTCTAAAGAATTAAGTTTATATATTCTTAAATGTAATGCTTATGATGAAACGGATTGTAAAGATGCTAAAACTTTAACTTTATCAAATACAAGTGATGGATTTAAAATAAAAAAATTAGAAAAAATAAAAAATAATTAAAAAAGATGTTTTAGGTAGTTATTCCTAGGACTCTTTTTTCTAATTTCTTTATAATTAATAATTTTTTTCATAAATAGGTTACTTCTCAATGTAAATGCAACTCGCAAATCCTTGATATATAAATCATAGAGTAAATGCAAAAAAAATGGTAAA
>CANRDV010000019.1 GCA_947629475.1 uncultured Bacilli bacterium | reverse complement strand
AAATTGAATCACAAATTATGTAAACTTATTTTTTTTTATAATTATAGAAAAAAGGGGTTTTGTCGCCACCCCCTATATAAATTTTTATCGAAAGTTTTTTCTTTAACAATATTCATAGATGTTCCTACTTGAAATTCATTACCCTCGAATTTTAAAACTCTTAATCTTGCCCATGGCATATAGATTGATGGATTCTTTCCAAATAATAGCATTCCAGCATTAGTAAATTTTAATGTTCCGTTAATTTCTCTTAAATATCCTCTAGCTTTTAATACTGATATATTATCTAAGTCTGTAATAATTTTATTTTTATATATTTGCACTATTTCATCATCAATATCATCAATACTTGAATCAATAATAATTTCATTTTCAAAATTTCTTTCTTTTCTATCGTATTCAAGATTTTTAATTTGATCGTGAGTTAATTTTATCGAAGAGTCACCTTGTCTGCAATAAACTTCATCTTTCTTATTTCTAACGACAAAATTCATTGATGGTTCAATATGGAATAATACAATGTGATCATTTTCAGATTTAATATTTTTGACTTCTATTAATTCGCATTCGTATATAGGACAAGGCTTTAAGTAAGTAGTAACTACTTTCTGAATTTCATTTAATCTAGAAATTCCTACATTATTAAAACCTTCAATGTCTCCATTATCGGTTATTCCAACTGCTATTACACCGCCATTAGCATTAGCAAAGGAAGCAATTTCGTTTGCTAAACTTTTTAAATCAACTTTAGAACTTTTTCTATCAAAATATAGATTTTCTTCTTCTTTTAAATTTTCTAAAGTTAAATTTTTGTTAATTTTTGATATTCCCATTTTTTCATCTCCTCTTAAAAAATAATTCATTAATATTATAGCACAATTGCAATATTTTTAGTATATTTTTTAAAAAAATATAAAAAATAATTATTTTTGAAATATAAAATTAATATTACTTAAATTTTGTTTCCTTATGTAGAATATTTTGAATATTGATTAATTTTTTCGCTTTCATCATTATTAAAAATATTTTTTAATATCTTAATTTTTTTAGCTATTTTGTATAATAACTTATTTCCATATTTAGTTTGTTTCCTACGATATAACCTTTTTTGTTTTCACTTAGATGAGCACATTCTTCTTCTATTATTTTTCGTTTTAATAATAAAATAAGTTTGTCCTAATGCAACAACTTCTTTATCAGGATCAGCATTTTGAACAATTAGGTAACAAGCATATCTTGATAATTTATAGTCAGCAATTTTTCTTTTTGCATTTTTTCCTAATTCTATCATTTTGTTGACTTCAACAAAATGATCTAATACCGTAAAATTGCTATTTTTACAAGAGGTTATTGCTTTATCCATTGTTAATTTAAAATTTCTCCATTCTTTATATTCTAATACTTTTTGTAGTTCACGAGCAAGCCAATATTCATTGCCATATTCATCAATATGTTTAATGTCATCAAAAGTTTTTCCAGTATAAGTTTCTAAATTATTCATATTCAAGTTCCTTTCTTTCTTTGTTAATTTCTTTTAGTGATTTTTCTGGAGTAGGTAATTCTTCAAGCATTGTTCCTCCAATTCTTTTAATAGTTTCTCTAATTTCTTTACCAACTTTGTAGTGAGTATTACTTGCAATTGTTTCACTTTTTTGGGCTTGTTTTCTCAGCAAAGCCTCAGTTTGAGTAATCCTAAAAACATTAGCACCTAATTCTTCACTACCCATATTGTCTAAAATATCTTCTCTATATCTTAAACCTTTTCTTTTAGCAATATCATCAGCAGTTTCACCGCCATATAATCCTTTATAGCCTGCATTAGTAAATTTATCAAAGTTTTTAACACCTTTATCTTTAGCTATTTTATATAATAGTTTATTACCATCTTTAGTTTGTTTCCTACGATATAATCTTTTATCGTCTTCACTTAGATTAGCATATTCTTCTTCGGTTATTTCTTGTTTTCTAGTTTGAATTGCAAAGTATGTTTGTCCAAGAGCTACAGCTTTATACTTTGGATTTGCATTTTGTACTATTAAATAGCAAGCATAGCGACTTAATTTATAATCAATAATTGTTTTTGTTGAAACCCCAGCTTTTACGATTTTGGTGTTAACACCAAAATGGGAATTAACATTGTTATTACTCTGTAAACAAGCAATTTGAGCTTTTTCAATAACTGCTTGAAAATATCTCCATTCCTTATAGCCAAGTGTTTGCATTAATTCACGTGCTAACCAATATTCATTGCCAGCATCATCAATATGTTTAATATCATCAAATGTTTTTTCAGTATAAATTTCTAAATTATCCATAATCTCATCTCCTAAAATCATTGTAAATGATATTGCACAATAAGTCAATAATAAAATATAAAAAAAGTATTTTTTTTGTTTTACTATAATAATATATATTATATATATAATACCCCTCATTTTTTTGTTCAACGTTAATAACTATTTGTCAAATTTTGTTAAATTTTTGTATCAAATGCAAAAATAGTCTTTTCAAAATCAAATTTTTAGTTTATAATGTTTTTGTTAGGTAGTTTAATTGGAAGTCTAAATTTTGTAAAAACTTTATATTTTTTTTGCCAAATTGCGAAATTTCAAAGAAAAACTTGACAAATTTATAATTTATGGTATTATAATGGAGCCAAAGAAAAGGGGAGATGATCCGTGGAAGAAATTAATTTAAAGGAGTTATGGCATTATTTTATATCAAAAATTCATTTATTATTTGTTATTACAGCTGTGATTTTACTAATTGGGAATATTTATTTGGTATTCCTAAAAACACCACTTTATAATAGTTATACGACTTTAGCATTAGTTAATGACCAAAATGTTAATTCTAGTAGTATTTCATTGATAAAGAATATGGTTCCAACCTATAGAGAACTTATAAAAAGTAGAAGTTTATTATCAAAAGTAGTAAAAAATCTAAACTTAAATGTAAGCGCTGATAGTTTAGCTGGTCAAATTGATGTTATATCGATTGATGAAACATTGATGATTAAAATATCTGTTAACAATAAAAGTGCTAATGATGCTAAAAGAATTGCTGATGAAGTAGGAGAAATATTTGCAGAAGAAGCTAAAGAAAAGTATGGACTTAATAGTATAATGGTAATTGATGCTGCTAAAGAATCAACATCACCTTATAATATTAATGTTGTAAAACAAAATATTATTTATCTTATGGTAAGTGTTGTCCTTGGACTTGGAACAATATTTGTAATGTTCTATTTCGATACTTCAATTAAAGATACTCAAATAATTGAAGATAAGTTTAATTTAACTGTACTTGGTACGGTTCCTAGGGTAGGTGAGAAAAATGGCTAAGAGTAATGTTAAAATTGAAACTTCAAATTTAATAATAAATGATAATCCAAAATCATCATTTAGTGAAGCTCTTAAGGGAATTAGAACAAATTTACAATTTGCTGCAATTGATAAAGATACTAAGGTAATTCTTGTAACATCACCTAATCCAGGAGATGGAAAAAGTTTAATTGCATCAAATTTAGCTGGTGCTTATGCTCAAGAAAATAAGAAAGTTTTAATAATTGATTGTGATTTAAGAAAAGGAAGACAGGCTGATATATTTGGAATCAAGAAAACTCAAACAACAGGTTATACAAATTTAATTTTAAATTATACTAATGCATCTTTAGGAATAATTCAAACAGATAAGATTGAATTAAAAGATTATATTTGTAAAACAGGAGTTAAAAATGTTCATTTAATTCCAAATGGTCCAATTCCACCTAATCCAATTGAATTATTAGGAGCAACTAAAAATAAAGAATTAATTGAAGCTTTGAAAAAAATATATGACATAGTTATTTTAGATTGTCCTCCAGTTTTAGGATTAAGCGATACTTTAGTCATGACTCGTTATAGTGATATTAATATTGTAGTAGTTTCGTGTGGCAAAACCAAAGTTGATGATTTAGGTGATGTTAAAAAGGCTTTTGATAAAGCAAAAGCCAATATAACTGGTATTATCTTAAATAAAACCAAGAAAACTACTAATAATTATTATTATGGATATTATGGTGAATAATGAAAGATTTACATTCACACATCCTAATGGGGATTGATGATGGAAGTAAATCACTTGATGAAAGTGTTGCAATATTAAAAAAAGCTAAAAAAGCAGGAGTAACGGATATTATGTTAACTCCACATTATATAAAGAATAGTAAATTTGCTTGTAATAATAAGGATAAAGAAGAATTATTAAATAAATTAAAGAAAGAAATGCAAAATAAGAAAATCAATATAAATCTTTATTTAGGAAATGAAATTTATATTGATTCAGATATTATTTCTTTAATTAATAAAGAGGAAATAAAAACCTTAAATGATTCAAGATATATCTTAGTAGAACTTCCTTTATCAAGAGAGGAAGATAATGCAATTAAGATATTTCAAAAATTAATCGATAAAGGTTATATAGTAATTCTAGCTCATCCTGAAAGATATACATATATTCAAGAAGATACTAGTAAACTAGATGATTTTCTTGATATGGGAGTCTTAATGCAAGGTAATTACAAAAGTTTACTTGGTAAATATGGAGAAGATGCTGAGGAAACTTTAATCGAGTTATTAAAAAAAGATTATATTCAGTTTTTAGCAAGTGATATTCACCATGAAAAAAGTGAATATCACTTAACTAAAGCTGAAAGGAAACTTTTAAAAATAGTAAAGAGTAAAGAGAAAGTTAAGGATTTATTAGAAAGAAATTTTGATAAAGTTGTAAATAATATAGAAATCTAAAAAGGTTAGGGGATAGTAGTATGTACAAATATTTTAAAAGAACTATGGATTTTATAATGAGTTTAATATTAATTATTCTATTAGGTATACCTATGATTATAATTGCTATAATTATAAAAAGTGAAAGTCATGGTCCTGCTATTTTTAAACAATTAAGAACTGGTAAAAATGGCAAGAATTTTTATCTATATAAGTTTAGAAGTATGACACCTGACAATGATGTTTATAATTTAGAAGAAGGTAATAAAGTTACTAAATTTGGTAATATTTTAAGAAAAACAAGTTTAGATGAGTTACCTCAATTGATAAATATATTAAAAGGAGAAATGAGTTTTATTGGTCCTCGTCCTTGGATTGTTGAATACTATCAAAATTTTACAGATGAACAAAAAAGAAGAGTATCAGTTTCGCCTGGTATTACTGGACTTGCTCAAGTAGCAGGGCGAAATAACTTAACCATATTTGAAAAAATTAATTATGATTTAGAATATGTAGATAACTATTCTCTTAAAATGGATTTAAAAGTAGTTGGATTAACTATTAAAACAGTTCTTTCAAGAGAAGGAGCTGAAATATCTAAAGCTGGAATTAATGAAGAAATACAGGATTTAAAGAAGAATTTAAAGAAAGTAAGTAAGAAGATTAATAAAGAGGATAAAGAAAAATTAGCAAGTAGCTAGTTGGAGGAGTTATGAAAAATGATTTAGTAAGTATTGTTGTTCCCGTTTATAATGCTGAAAAATTTATAAGTTCGACTATTGAAACAGTGATTAATCAAACATATTTTAATTGGGAATTGTTATTAGTTGATGACATCTCAACTGATAATAGTTGTAAAATAATTGAAGAATATGTAAAAAAATATCCTAAATTAACTATAAAGTTATTTAAATCTAAAGAAAAAGGATATGCTGCTAAAAGTAGAAATAAAGGAATAGAAGAAGCAAAAGGCAGATATATTTGCTTTATTGATGCAGATGATTTATGGGAAAAAGATAAACTTGAAAAACAAGTTAAATTTATGAAAGATAAGAATTGTGCTTTTTCTTTTACAGGATATGAGTTTGCAAATGAAGAAGGTATTCCTAATGGTAAAAAAGTATATATACCAGAAAAAATAAATTATAAACAGGCTTTAAAAAATACTACTATTTGGACTTCAACAGTTATGTTTGATATGCAAAAATTGTTGAAAGATGATATATATATGCCCGTTGTAAAAAGTGAAGATACTGCAACATGGTGGAGAATACTTAGAAATGGATATATTGGATATGGTTTAAATGAAATATTATCGTATTACAGAAGAACTAGTGGTTCTCTTTCAGCAAATAAATTTGAAGCTATTAAAAGAATATGGAATTTATATAGAAATGTTGAAAATTTGAATATATTTTATAGTTTTTACAACTTTTGTTTTTATGCATTTAATGCAGTTAAACGAAGGATATAAATAGAAAGCAATATGTGAAGAGAGGAAGTGTTAATATGAAACCAGTAGTTGTGTTGCATATGGTTAGAGAAATGGAATTAGGTGGTGTACAATCATTGATAATGAATGTATATCGACATATAGATCGTAGCAAAGTTCAATTTCATTTTTTAGTAAATTCTCATGGATTTTATGATGAAGAAATAAAAAAATTAGGTGGAAAAGTTCACTATATCCCCAATATAATGAAAGTTGGACCTTTTATTTATTCTAAAAATTTAAAATCGTTTTTTAAAAAGCATCCTGAATATCAAATATTACATACACATTTTTCTCATTTTTCTGGTTTGATAGTGAAAATTGCTTCAAAATGTAATGTTTCAACTATAATTGTACATGCTCATACTACTTCGACTGATGCTAAAGGAATAAAATTGATTTATAAAAATTATATAAAAAAATACATAACAAAATATGCTACTGATTTATTTGCTTGTGGAGAGGTAGCTTCTAAATATATATTTGGTGATGCTCCTGCTGTAGTTATAAAAAACGGCATAGATGTGGAAAAATATATTTTTAGTAAAGAAAAACGTGAGAAATATAGAAAAGCGCTTAAAATCAGGAATGATGCAATTGTAATTGGAAGTGTTGGTCGAATATGTGAAGTCAAAAATCCGTTTTTTCTATTAAAAATATTTGATGAATATGTAAAGTTAAATAGTAATTCTATATTGTTATTAATTGGTGATGGTCCATTAGTTAGTAAATTAGAAAATGAAATAGAAGAAAAAAAGTTGGAAGATAAGGTTATTATTCTAAAAGATGTTAATGCTTCGGAATATTATAGTGTAATGGACTATTTTTTATTGCCATCATTGTTTGAAGGACTTCCTTTTGTATTAATTGAAGCACAGGTAAATGGAATTCCAATTTTGTCAAGTACAGCTGTGCCTATTGAATCAAATGTGTCAGGAAAAATTGAATATATTGATTTAGAAAAAGGAGAAAAATATTGGGCTCAAAGAATTTATAATACTGAAGCTACAAGATATAATGAAATTAAAAAAATAGAGGAGTCTGGATATAATATAAAAACAACTGCTAAAAAATTAGAAGAATTTTATTTAGAAAAGGGAAAAAAGTAGTTTTATAATAAATCAATAATTACATATATAAATAGGAGTTGAAATATGAAAAAAATTAAATCTTTATTAAAAAATAATTTAATAATTTACTTTATTTATAATAGAGTTTTCTCTTTTATTTTAAGTATAATTGGAATTTTTTGTAAAATTGATGATAAATTGATTTTGTTTAATTCTTTTGGTGGAAGTAAATTTAATGATAGTCCTAAAGCAATTTATGACTATATGACATCTTCTAAAAAATATGAAGAATATAAATTAATCTGGGTATTGGATGAACCTGATATAGTTAAAAATACAAATGTTTGTTGTATAAAAAATAATTCTCTAAATTTTTTTATTACAGCTTTAAAAGCAAAATATTGGATAACTAATTCCTCAATGGAAAGAGGGCTTAAATTTAAGAAGAAGAAAACAATTTATATTAATACATGGCATGGTACAACTTTAAAGAAATTAGGTCTAGATACTAATGTAAAAGCAAATAAATTTAGAACAAGTCAGGCTGATGTTTATTATGCGCAAAGTAAATATGATATTGATATTTTATCAAAAGCTTTTAATTGGAATAAAGATAAAATAAAATTAGTTGGTTTACCTAGAAATGATGAATTATGTAATGTCAAAGAAGAAGAAATAATTAAAATAAAAAAAGAATTAAATTTGCCTTTAGATAAAAAAATTATTTTGTATGCACCAACTTTTAGAGAGTATAACTATGATATAAATGGTTGTTTTATCGCTCCTCCAATTAATATAGAAAAATGGAGAGAAAAATTATCTGATGACTTTATAGTATTATTTAGAGCTCATTATGAAGTTAATAAGGTTTTAAATATAATAAATGATGATTTTATATATAATTATACAGATTACCAAAATTTAAATAATTTATTAAAAATAAGTGATATATTGATTTCAGATTATTCTAGTATTATGATAGATTATTCTATTTTAGAAAGACCAATATATGCTTTTACCTATGATTATGAGGAGTATAGTGAAAAAAGAGGTCTTTACTTTGACTTAAATAGTTTATTACCAAATGGTATACAAAAAAATGAAGATGATTTACTAGAAAAAATATCTTTATGTGATTTTAAAAATCAAAAAAGTAAAACAAAGAAATTTAAAGAAAAATTTGTTGAAAATAGTGGTTCAGCTTCTAAGTATATTGACAAGATAATTTTAAATGAAAAATAAAAATAAATAGATTCTAATATATTTAACTATTGAATTTAATGGATTATAAAATATATTTAAAAAAATGAATAGTTTAATAATTTATTATGGAGGTAAAAATGGAGAGATTATTATGTATAGTAAGCAGAATGGATGCTGGTGGTGCTGAGACTTTTTTAATGAAAGTTTATAGGTCCTTAGATAGAAATTTATATCAAATTGATTTTTGTGTTTCTAAAAAAGAAAAAAATTTTTACGAAGATGAAATAATAAAGTTAGGTGGAAAGATGCATAGAGTTTCTCCTAAATCTAAGAATTTTTTTAGTAATTTTTTTGGTATAAGAAAAATAGCCAGAGATAATCAATATAAATATGTGTTAAGACTTTCAAAACATTCTTTGTCATCATTTGAGTTATTGGCTGCTAAAATGGGCGGTGCTAAAATAATAGCATATAGAGCAACTAATAGTAGTGGTCGCGGTGCAATTAGTAATATTTTACATTATATTTTTAGACCTTTATTAAATATGGTAACTAATGTTAAAATTTCTCCATCAACTGAAGCTGCAGAATATGTTTTTGGTAAAAAAATTGTAAAAGACAAAAAATATTTTTTGCTAAAAAATGGTTTAGATATTGATAAATATGGATTCTCAAAAGTAAATCGTGAAAAAATTAGAAAAGAACTTAAAATAGAAAATAAATTTGTGATAGGACATGTAGGAAGATTTTCTAAACAAAAAAATCATAAATTTTTGCTAGAAATTTATAAAGAGTACTTTGTTAAAAATCCAAATAGTGTTTTATTGCTAATTGGTGAGGGTGAGTTAGAAAATGAAATAAAGACGTATGCTAAAGAATTGAATATTTTTGATAATATCATTTTTTATGGTATTACTGATAAAGTTAATGAATTTTATTCAGCAATGGATTTTTATATATTTCCTTCCTTTTTTGAAGGAATGCCTAATACAGTAATAGAAGCTCAAACTAGTGGCTTACAGTGTCTTATTTCTGATTCTATAACTAAAGAAGCAAAAATAACAGATAAAATAAAATTTAAATCTTTAAATGATTCTAGCAATTCATGGAGTAATGAAATAGTTAGTAGTGAAAATCGAGAAAATGCTAAGAAATTTTTATATAGTGAAGGATATGATATAAATTCAGTAGCAAGAGAATTTATAAATATTATATTTAATAATGAAAAAATATAATATATATTTACAAAGTTTAAATACATATTGTTATTATCAATGCATTAATATAATAGTTAAAAATTTATTAATTCTATTTAAAATAAGAATAATGATATAATGCATATGTAAATCTTAGTTTGCTAAAATGAATGTTAATACAAAAAATATATATATATTATTTGATTGAAAGGAGAGAAAATAATGAGAATTTTTAAGCCTAATAAAATTGTGCCGGTATTATTTGCAATTTCTGCATTAATAATAGTATTTGCACCTTATCAAAATGATAGTACTTTAGGTAATGATTCTTTAAGGAATCTTTTAAAAGTAATAGTTTACTTTTGTGCTTTTTGTAATTTGATTTTTGTATTATCAAATTTTTTGAAATGTAATAAACTAAGTTATAAAATTTTGTTAGCTTTTTTATCATTATCGACTTATTTTTATTTAACAATTTTTCATTCATATGATGGTAAAATAAAGATAGTTGGTGTTTTATCATTTATTTTATGTACTATTTTCTATCTATCATCTGATAATATTAAACTTGAGACATTTAAGATAATCAAAAAAGTTTGGGTTGTAATATCTGTCTTATCAATTATTTGTTATATATCAAATGTGCTTAATCTGTTTATACCTTATAGAGAATTACCTTACTATTCTTTAAATGATAGTGAAAAATATGTTAGTTATGGAATTATCTTTTTGCATAAAGCTGGTGTTTATTTGCGACTTTGTGGTATATGTAATGAACCTGGTTTTTTTGGAACAGTATCTGCTTTTATTTTATGTGCTAGTGGTATGAATTTAAAAAATAAAAGTAATTTGATAATATTTATTGCTGGTATTTTTACATTTTCAGTTGCTTTTGCAGTAATTATATTTGTTTATTTATTGTTAAGAAGTATGGAAAATATTAAAATTTTTCTAGTATTGATGATGATAATAATATGTGGTATTTTAGTAATTACTAATATTGAAACTAATAATCCTAATATTGAATATTTTGTTTCAAGAATTGATAGAATAACTTCTACTAAAAATGTTGGGCGAAGCAATAGTCAGCTTGATAATTTATATGATATTACATTAAAAAATCATCCTTTGTTTGGAATGGGATACAGATATGTAAATTCTATGTCAGTAGGTGCTGTTTCTTCATATAAAGTTTTTATAGTTGAATATGGTATAATGGGATGTGCTTTATTCTGGGGATTACTACTATTAAGTGTTATTTGTAAGAATCGGAGAGCTATGTATTTTGTCTTTGTGTTTTTTTTAAGTTTATATCAAAGACCAGGAATTATGGTTTTACCATATCAAATTTTATTGTTTGGTGGTGTTTTATATGCTATTGAAAATACAACATATCAAAAAGCAAAAAAGAACAAAATAAAAATTGGAAATTCTGTTTTGAAGGAGTCTTAATATATGAAAAATAAATACTTTATTATAACAATTGATACAGAGGCTGACAATCAATGGGATAATAATCAAAAATGTACAACTGAAAATGCTAAATATTTGCCAAGGTTTCAAGAATTAGCTGAAAAATATGAATTTAAACCGGTTTGGTTGACAACTTATGAAATGGCAAACGATGATTTCTATGTTAAATATATGAAAGAAAAGCAAAAAAAGGGATTATGTGAAATTGGAATGCATTTACATGCTTGGAATAATCCACCAGAATATAAATTAAATAAAATTAATAATGAAAGAGATTATTTAATTGAATATCCAGAAGATATAATACGAAAAAAGATAGAAGCAATAACTAATTTATTAATTGAAAAATTTGAAATAAAGCCAATTAGTCATAGAAGTGGTAGATGGACAACTAACGAATTATATTTTAGTATATTAGAGGAATTTGGCTATAAAATAGATTGCTCTGTAACTCCCGGAGTTAATTGGAACAAAAATTTGGGTTCTACAGGAGTAGTTGGGTCTGATTATACTAAATGTTCAAAAAATCCTTATATGATTTATAAAAATATTTTAGAAGTTTCTGTTTCAATTAGAAATATACATGATTTTCAATATGATAAAATTAAAAATTTTAAAGGATTTTTAAGAGAAATAAAATATTTTTTAAAAGGCAGAAATCAATGGCTAAGACCTGATAAGGCTTTAACAAAAAAAGGATTGATAGATTTAATTAATTTATGTTATAAAGATTCTGATTATATTATGTTTATGATTCATTCATCGGAACTAATGCCAGGTGGTAGTCCTAATTTTACCGATAATGAAAGTATTGATAAATTATATGAAATTATAGAATATATATTTAAATATTGCTATAATCTTGGATATAAAGGAATTACCTTGAGAGAATTTTATAATGAAAAAATAAATTAATGTTAGTTTACAAGAAGAGAGGTTTAAATGATGAATAAAAATGAATATAAAATAGGAATATTAACTTTTCAAAATACAACAAATTATGGTGCAGTTTTACAAAATTTTGCTTTGCAAAAAGCAATAGAAAACTTAAATGTTGAATGCGAGGTTATTAATTATCATTGTTATAATATAGAAGAAAGAGAGTGTACTATTTTTCCACACTTTAATAAAAATATTATTAATTATTTAATTAATATAAGGAGATATTTAAAACAGTCTAAAAAGAGATATGTTATTAATAATTTTAAAAATAAAAATATAATATTTTCTAAAACAGATTACTATAAAAATAATATTAAAGATGCAAATAAAGAATATAGCATTTTTATTGTAGGCAGTGATATGGTTTGGGAATTAGGTATAACTGGTGGTGATATTAACTATTATTTAGACTTTGCTGATGAGAATAAAAGATATTCATATGCTGCAAGTATTGGAACAGAAAAACTGAATGAATTATATGAAGATAAATGTATTGAAAATTTAAATAAATTTAAATACATTTCAGTGAGAGAACTTCAAGCAAAAAAAATATTAGAAAATTATATATCAAAGGATATAAGTGTAGATGTTGATCCAACGTTACTTCATGATAAAAAATTTTGGATTCACTATGAAGAAATTCCTAAAATAATTAATAATAAAAAATATATTTTATTATATTTTATAGATAGTAATGGAATTATATTAACGAATGCCAAAAAAATAGCCAAAGAAAATGATTTAGATATATATATATTAAAAGATAACAAAAAAGAAATTGATGGTTGTAAAATTATATGTAATGCAACAGTAGGTGAATTTTTATATTATATACATAATGCAGAATTAGTAATTACTGGCTCATATCATGGTATGATTTTTTCAATGAATTATAATACAAATTTTATGTATTATAATAGAGCCAATTCTTCTAGAATGGATAGCATTGCAGAACTGACGGGAAGTACAAATAGGAAAATGACAGAAGACTATATTCCAGAATTAAAATGTAATTTTGAGGTTATAAATAAATCAATATCTAATTTGAGAGATAAATCTATGGAAAATTTGGAAAAAATTGTAAATAACAATTTTCATATTTAAAAAATGTAATATTGAAGTAAAAAAATCATAAATTTTTTCTAATAAATGAAAAAATACGATTTCAAATTATAAGAATCCTACCTCTTGATTTTATTGAAAATATATAGTATAATATCTTCGTTTGAAGGGAGAATTTGTAGTATGAAAATAGCAATAGCAGGAACGGGATATGTTGGCTTATCAATGGCAACACTTTTAAGTGAAAAGAATGAAGTAGTTGCCATTGACATCGTTCCTGAAAAGATAGAAATGATTAATAAAAGAATTTCGCCCATTAAAGATGAGTATATAGAAAGATATTTTAAAGAGAAAAATCTTAACTTAAGAGCAACTTTAGATTATAAAGATGCTTTTAATGGTGCAGATTTTATTATAATTAGTACACCAACTAATTATGATGATGAGAAAAATTTCTTTGATACATCAAGTGTTGAAGATATTATTAAAAAAGTAAAAGATATGAATATTAATGCAACAATGGTTGTAAAATCAACAATACCTGTTGGTTTTATTGAAAGTGTAAAGAAAAAATATGATATAGATAATATTATGTTTTCACCTGAATTTTTAAGAGAAGGGCATGCTTTATATGATAATTTATATCCATCAAGAATAATTGTTGGAGAAAAGAGTGATAGAGCTAAAGTATTTGCTAATTTATTAAAAGATAGTGCTTTAAAATCAGATATTGAAGTTAGATTTATGAATCCAACTGAGGCAGAAGCAGTTAAATTATTTGCAAATACTTATTTAGCACTTAGAGTATCTTATTTTAATGAACTTGATACTTATGCAGAACTTAAAGGATTAAATACGAAAGATATTATAGAAGGGGTATGTTTAGACCCAAGAATAGGGGACCATTATAACAATCCATCATTTGGATATGGTGGTTATTGTTTACCAAAAGATACTAAACAATTGCTAGCAAATTACAATGATGTACCTCAAAATCTTATTTGGGCAATAGTTGAATCTAATAATACAAGAAAAGAACATATTGCCAATATGATTATGAAAAGAAAACCTAAGGTAGTTGGAATATATAGATTAACTATGAAAACTAATTCTGATAATTTTAGAGCAAGTGCTATTCAAACTATAATTGAGAATTTAAAAAAGCATAAAGTTGAAATAGTTATTTATGAGCCAACACTTGATAAAGATGAATTTGCTGATTGTAAATTAGTAAATGATTTAGATAAATTTAAAATAATAAGTGACATTATTGTTGCTAATAGAATAGACTCTAATATTGAAGATGTGAGAAATAAAGTGTATACAAGAGATTTATATAGTAGAGATTAAATAGATGATTTGGAGTTACTTTGCGAATTAATTAATGTGTTATAACTAAATAAAAGTTAAAAATATAATGAGGAGGTGTGAATGTGTTTAATATTTGTGATATAGAAGATTGTACAGGTTGCAAATTATGTAGTAATGTATGTCCTAAAAAATGTATATCATTTGAAAAAAATGAATTAGGAGTAGAATATCCTGTTATTAATCAAGAAAAATGTATATCGTGTCATTTATGTAAAAAAAGTTGTCCTTCTAATCAGAATTTTGATTACAAATTTCCCAAAAATGCTTATGCTGCATGGAGCAAAAATGATGCTACAAGAAATAGTAGTACAAGTGGTGGTATAGCTCAAGAGTTATATGAGTATGCTCTTAATAACAATTATTCTGTTTATGGGGTATCTTTAGAAAAAATCAAAAACAACAAAAATGATACATATATATATATATATGCAACTTAATGACATAGGAGATATTAAAAAAGTAATTGGTTCTAAATATTGTCATGCTGATTTATCTAGAATTTTTAAAAATTTAGAAGAAGATATTTTGAAAGATAAAAAAGTTTTATTTATTGGTCTCCCTTGTCAAGCAGCCGCAGTTAAAATGAAATTTGCAAGATTTAAAAAATTAGATAATCTTATTTTAGTTGATTTGGCTTGCCATGGAATAGTACCTCAAGAATATTTGCAGCAACATGTTTCTTATATTGCTAATAAATATCATAAAGAAGTTTCAAAAATTACTTTTAGGGATAAAAATTCTAGTTATTATTTATCTTTATATGATAACAAGTTTGAAAAGTTTTATTCTAAACAACCGAAGCAAGATGATGTCTATTATCGTGGATTTACAAATAATTTGATTTTAAGAGAAAATTGTTATAATTGTCATTATGCTAGGAAAGAAAGAATTACAGATATTACAATTGGAGATTTCGATGGTTTAAACGATAATAGAATATCTGAAGAAAATAAGTCTCAGGTTTCTATAATTTTGACTAATACAAAAAAAGGTGAAGAAATAATAAATTTACTAATATCTAATAAAAAGATAGTTGCTTATAGACAAAAAAGCGTTGAGGCTGCTATAGAACATAATAAAGCTTTAAATTCTAAGGTTATAAAACATGAAAATAGAAAAACTTTTGAAAATGAATATATTTTATCTAATAATTTTGAAAAAGCTGCTACTTTGGCATTAAAAAATGAAATAAAAAAGTATAGATTATTGATTGTGCCAAAATTTATATATAGAAATGTTTCAAAATTATTTCCTAAAAAATTTAAACAAAAAGTCAAAAATATAATAAGAAAAACTTAGATAAAGATAAAAATTTAATCATCATAATAATATTGATAATTACTTATTTAACCATTATATAATATATATTAAATAAGGAAAGGTGATTAAATTGATAAATAAATTAAAGAAAAAATTAAAAAGGTATTATATATTTCAAAAAATAATACAAATCAAAGAAAAAATAAATATTAAAAAGGAATTTTTAAAAGAATATAAATATTTTTACAAATACTATAAATCATCAAAAAAGAATATTGCTCAAAAAGAATATATTATGTTACTTCATGTTCATGCTTTAGAAAAAGGAATGACTAATAAAAATCCGCGACCTTTTGGAGTAGATAGAGTAAAGGCTTTGATTGATTTGATAACTAATTTTGAAAAGAAAGAGGATTCGTTTGCTTATTCTTTATCACTTGGCATATTAAATGCTTATATTGATATTTACGAAAAACATAATTGGAAAGAAAAAGAAGAGTATATTGAAGTTAAAAACTTTTTAAATAAGCAAAATGATGACTCTAAAAAAGCAGGAACATATGTTTTAAGAAAACAAGATATTTTAAGAGATTCAAAAGTAGATTATTTGGCTTTTTTAACTAGTAGACATTCCATAAGAAGTTTTAAAGATATGCCTTTGAAAAAAGATGATATAGAATTAGCTATTAAAATGGCTATTATGTCTCCATCAGCATGCAATAGACAAATGTGCAAGATTTGGTATATAAAAAATGAAGATAAAATAAATATTTTAAAAAAACATTTATCTGGCTTAGGCAATTTTAATATGGATAATAAAATAAATTTTTTTGTTGTTACGTTTGATATGAATAATTGCTTATTTTTTAGTGATAGACATGATGGAAGATTTAATGCTGGTTTAATGGCTATGAATTTTGTGAATGGATTGCATTCACTTGGCATTGGCTCTTGTTTTCTACAATTTGGAAACACACTTGAAGATGAAATGAAGTTAAAAGAGATACTTGAAATACCAATAAATGACCGGATAGCTATTGTTATAGCAGCTGGATACTATGAAGAGGAAACTAATATAACTTATAGCGTAAGAAAAGATGTTAAAGATATTTATTTTGAAAAATAAAAAATAATCAATAATTATGAAGGAATGTGAGTTTATATGAAAATGGAATCTAGAACTGATAAAGTAATTAAAAATACTGCTATAACTATTATATGTCATATTATTTTTTTAATATCTTCTTTTATATGTAGAACAATATTTACTAAAAAATTAGGTGCCGAATATTTAGGAATAAGCGGTTTGTTTTCAAATATATTAACTATTCTTTCGTTTGCTGAATTAGGACTTGGCAGTAGTTTAGTGTATCATTTATATAAACCATTAGCAAATGATGATTCAGATAAAGTAAATTTATATATTAAATTATATAAAAAAATATATAATGTTATAATTTTAATTATATTGATTTTGGGAATAGGTGTAATTCCGTTCCTAAAATATTTAGTTAAAGCTCCAAATGTAAAAGAAAGTTTAATATTATTATATATATTATATTTAATTCAAACATTGACTTCATACTTATTTGTTTATAAAAAAACATTACTTACTGCTGACCAAAAAGATTATGTTGTAAGTTTATTCACAGAAGTTTCTAATGTTATAATGAATATATCGCAATGCATTATTTTAATTGTGTTTAAAAATTTTGTATATTACTTTTCATTAGCAATAATATTTGGAATTTTGAATAATGCTTTTTGTTCAATTTATGTTTCTAAGAAATATAAATATTTAAATGATAGAGTTAAAGGTAGTCTTACCAAAAAAGAAATAAATGATTTAAAACAAGATACAAAAGGATTAGTAATGACAAAGGTTGCAAGTGTTGCATTTAGTGGAACCGATAACATTTTTATATCTTCTTTTATTGGTATAAGATATGTTGGTATTTTATCAAATTATACAATGATTATTACAATGGTAAATGCAATGATGAATAAAATATTTTCATCGATAACTGCTTCCGTTGGTAATCTTGCGGTTTCTAAAGATAGTGCTTCTAAAACTGAAAATGTATTATTCAAAATGTTTTTTGTAAATGCTACTATATATACTTATATTTGTCTTGGAATGATGATTTTGATGCGAGAATTTGTAACTGAATTTTGGCTTAGTAATGAATATTTTTTAGAATATAGTATTGTAGTATTGATTATAGTTGAACTATATATAAGATCACTCCACTATCCACTTTATACAACCAGAACTGCTTTAGGACTTTTTTCACAATATAAAATATTCTTTGTAATCGCTGCTATTTTAAACATTGTATTAGATTTTTTACTTGTTAAGCCTCTCGGAATCGCTGGTTTAATTATAGCTACAATTGTTTGTCGAGGTTTAACTTATATTGTTGATATTTTTTCAGTTTATAAATTTGGATTCAAAAAATCCTCTTTAAATTATTATAAACTATTATTGAAATGGTTTTGTTTATTTGTATGTTGTTATGTTATATCTTATTTAATCATTCAAAAAATAGTTGCTGTTAGTATTTTTAACTTTATTGTTAAAATATTAATAATTTCAATTGTTTATTTAGTATTATTTGTAATATTTTTTGGTAAATCAGAAGATATGAATTATTTTATAAAATTATTTAAAAATAAAATTTTAAAAGGAATGAGGTAGTAATATGAAGGTAATGCATATAATTCATGGTTTAAGTGTTGGTGGTGCAGAAACACTAGTAAAGGAATATGCTTTGAATTTGGATAAAAATTTATTTGAAGTAGTTATACTTTGCTTTGAACATTTTTATGATTCTCCTTATGAAAAAATTTTAGCTGATAATAAAATAAAAGTAATATATGTATGTGATGATATGAAATTTTATAATAAAAAACAATTTTTATATAAAGCCATTTCATTTGTTCAAAGATATATGCTTATAAAAAAATATATTAATAAAGAAAAACCTGATATCATACATACACATTTATCAATAAATAAGTATATAAAGTTTGCAAGTCCTAAGAAAGGAACAAGAATATTTCATACAATGCATGGGGAACCTAGAAGATATCAACTTCAAAATCCTAAAGATTTTGAAGTGGCAAAATGGTTGGTAAATAAGTATAATATGCGATTTATTTGTTTGCATGATAAAATGAGAAAAGAAGTAAATGAGATATTTAATGTAAATAATTCTGTAGTAATAAATAATGGTATAGATTTAAAAAAATATGAAATGGCCATATCTAAAAAAGAAATAAGAAAAAAAATTAATATTCCAGAAGATGCCTATGTGATTGGTCATTTAGGTAGGTTTGATAAAGTTAAAAATCATGAGTTGTTAGTTGACATTTTTAATGAAATTCATAAGAAAAATGATAAAGCTTTTTTATTAATGATAGGAATTGGTTCGACGGAACACATAGAAGATAAACTAAATTTGTATGGTTTAAAGGACAAATATATGATTTTAGCAAATAGAACTGATATTCCAGATTTATTAAATGCTATGGATATATTTGTTTTTCCATCAATTTCTGAAGGATTAGGAATTTCCTTAATTGAAGCTCAAATAATGAAGTTGCCTTGTTTTATTTCAAGTAATATTCCAGAACATGCTATTATTTCTAATTTAGTTACAATTATTTCATTAAGTGAAAGTGCAAGTTATTGGGCCAAAAAAATATTAAGTTATAAAATACCTGAAAAAGTGAAAATAAATAGTGAAGATTGGGATATGAAAAAAAGTATTAAAAAACTAGAAAGTTTATATTTAAGTAAAGAATAACTTTGTAAAAATAAATCTTTTTGGATATAAAATAGTTGAAATGAACATAAAAAAATGATATAATATACGTGCCAATTAGTAAGGAGAGGGAAATGAAAAAAATAGAATTAAACAATAAAAAAATATTAATAACAGGTGCTGCTGGATTTATTGGTTCTAATTTGGCCAAAAGACTATTAAAAGAATTTAAAAATATAAATGTTATTGGATTAGATAATATGAATAATTATTATGATGTTAAAATTAAAGAATTTAGATTATCAGAATTAAAAGAATATAATAATTTTATATTTATTAAAGAAAATTTAGCTAATAAAGAGACAATAGAGGAAATTTTTAAAAAATATAAACCAGAAATAGTTGTTAATTTAGCAGCTCAGGCAGGGGTTAGATATTCAATTACTAATCCAGATGCATATATAGAATCTAACTTAATTGGATTTTATAATATATTAGAATGCTGTAGAAATTATCCAGTTGAGCATTTAGTTTATGCTTCAAGTTCTTCTGTATATGGTTCTAATAAAAAAGTACCATATAGTACAGATGATAAAGTTGATAACCCAGTTAGTTTATATGCTGCAACTAAGAAGTCTGATGAATTAATGGCTCATTCTTATTCTAAATTATATAATATTCCTTCAACAGGGCTTAGATTTTTTACAGTATATGGACCGGCAGGAAGACCAGATATGGCATATTTTGGCTTTGCCAATAAATTAGTAGCAGGTGAGACCATTGAAATATTTAATTATGGTAAATGTAAAAGAGATTTTACTTATATTGATGATATAGTTGAAGGTATAATTAGAGTAATGCAAGGAGCCCCTGAAAAACAAAATGGAGAAGATGGATTACCAATTCCTCCTTATGCAATATATAATATAGGAAATAGTAATCCTGAAAATTTATTAGATTTTGTTGAGATATTACAAGAAGAATTACTAAGAGCAGGAGTGTTACCAAAAGATTATGATTTTGAGGCTCATAAAAAACTTGTTCCAATGCAACCTGGAGATGTGCCAATAACTTATGCTGATACAACTCCTTTAGAAAGAGATTATGGATTTAAACCAAATACCCCTTTGAGGGATGGATTAAGAAAATTTGCAGAATGGTATAAAAATTTTTATATGTGATTGTATTATAATTTGCTATAATTTGGATTTTTTTCTTAAATGTAAAATATTAAAAATATAATATGAAAATATTTTAATAACATAATAAAATTGTAGTTGGAGGGATAGTAAAATGAAAACTAAGAAACCTAAAGTTGTTATTACATATGCTACTAGATGGAGTTATTTTGAATGGTTTATTTTAGGATTATATGAACTTGAGAAAAATAAAAAAATCGATTTTAAAATTAAAATTCCATTTATAAGTTATATTTGTTCTAATAAAATGACAAGAAGAATAGGAAAATTTTTTAAGATAATTAAAACTGATAGTTATAATTTATATGGTTATATTGTTTATCCTAATAAAATTAAAAAGAAATTTTGTATTGATAGTGCAGATTCTCCATATTTATTTAATTCAAAAGATTTGGAAGAAGTAGATTGTTATTTTAAAATGCAATGCCCAATTGATTTAGATAAAGATTCGTTTGCTCTTAATAGTAAGGTGAGCATTCCTTGGCTTGACCATTTTCACAAAAATGAAGATGGAAAATATTTTGTTGCAAATGCCAAGGGTGAAAGAAGAGAATGTTTTAATTTTAAAGAGAATAAATTCAAAATAAGACCATTAATGGTTGGTCCTAGATGTTTAAGTGATAAAATTAGTTATAGACAATTAAAAAAAGGTTATAATAATTATTTAAAAGATAGGAAAGAAAATAAGATTAAAAAAGTAATGTGTTATTTTGGAAACACAAAAGGACCAATTCCAGCGACGAATGTAATCAATCCTGATTTTGATTCTGAGGCAAATCTTATGGGATTTTTCTCTGGTAAAATTTTCCATCCAAATGAAAAAAGAGCTAAGGTAGCAGAAATCATTGCAAGTTTGGGAGATGATTATGATTCTAGAGTAATCAGAGATGGAAATGCTGATTCTAATCAAGAAAGAAATAGAAATTTAATTATCCCTTTAAAAGTTTTTTGTTCGCATATATCTAAATTTGAATATAATTTTAATGTTTCTGGTTTTCGACTTAGTATTCCTAATCGTTTTATAGAAAGTTTTATAGTTGGAACAGGTATTATAACTGATAAATTATCCGTTAGGTGGTATTTGCCATTTTCTAAAAATGAGGTTATAGAAACTGTCAAAATGGGGTATGAAGATGGAGAAGAAATTGATTGGAATCAAGTAAAAAAAGATATAAAAAATGTTAAAACATCTAATTCTAAAGATATAATTGCTTCTTTTGAAGAAAAGTGGGCTCCAAAAAAAATAGCTGAATATATTGTAAAAGAAGTTGAAAAGTGCAAGTAAATAAGAGGTTTAAAGTATGAAAAAAGCAAATGTCAAAATTAGTGAAAATGATACTAAAAAAGATACAAATTTAAAAAAAATTAATTATTTTGGAAAATTTATTTTATCTGGAATTTTAGCTGTTATTGTTTTAAGTTTTGGAATGTATTTTTACTTTAATATTCCTATTCATGATGAAAGCTATGATAATGTTGTAAATAAAATTACCAATTATAAATATGAACCTATTGAAATTTATACTAGGGGAACAGAAGGGTATGGAAAAGGAAGAATAAATAATGATGGATATGTTAATATTCATGACTATAGTAAGGATATGCCTATTGATATACTTATAATGGGTTCTTCTCAAATTGAAGCATTTCAGGTAAATATAGATGAATCAATAACAACATTACTTGAAAAAAATTTAAAAAATAAGGTTGTATATAATGTTGGAATTTCTGGTCATGTGTTCTTACAAAACGTTAGCAAAATAAAAAATGCTATAGATAAGTATCATCCAAAAGATTATATTATATTAGAAACTGATAATATTAATTTTTCAACTGAAGAATTGAATTCAATAATTAATAATGAGGAATTTGAAAATAATGTTTCTGAAAATGAGGGGATAATGTCTAAAATACGAAAAAATAAAATTTTTAGAACTATATATAGATATAGTCCATTTCTTAAATTAGTATTTCAGCAAATTCAAGAATTTAATAAAATGAATAATGAAGATGATTTGATTGATAGTAATATTAAAAATGATATATATTTTAACGAGTATTTAACAAAACAACTTCTAGTTAAAATAAAAAACGATGTATCAAATTCAAATTCAGAAGCAAAATTAATAATAATGTATCATCCGAGTACAACATTAAAAGAAGATGGAAGTTTAATATTATCAAGTGAAATAGAAAATGTAGAAGAATTTTCAAGTTTATGTAAAGAAAATGGAATATATTTTTTAGATATGAGTGATAGATTTAGAGAAGAATATGAAAAGAACTATGTTCTACCTTATGGATTTAGTAATACATCAGTTGGAAATGGACATTTGAATAAATATGGACATAAAATGATAGCAGATGAATTATATAAATTAATCAAGGAGGTAGAGTAGTATGTCGTTTGCATCAATAGATTTTATAGTATTCTTTATTGTTGTAATACTAGGAACGTTAATTATTCAAAAGTTTTTTTCAAAAAGAGTAAAAGAAGTGTTCTTGCTTCTTGCAAGTTATTTCTTTTATGGATATTGGGATTGGAGATTTTGTTTCTTACTTTTGTTTGTAACATTAAGCTCTTATATCACAGCAAAATATAAAGATGAAAAAGGAGTTTATGCATTAGGAATAATAATACCATTATTAGTATTAGGATTTTTTAAATATTTTAATTTCTTTTTAGATTCAGTATCTGCAATAATAGGACATGATTTAGGAGTGTTGAATATAATTCTTCCAGTTGGAATATCATTTTATACATTTCAAGCATTAAGTTATGTAATAGATGTTAAAAGAGGAACAATAGAAGTAGAAAATGATTTTATAAGATTAGCGTTATATTTAAGTTTCTTTCCACAACTTGTTGCAGGACCAATTGTAAGAGCATCAGAATTCTTACCTCAATTAAAGGAAGATAGAAAAATAACTGCAGATAATTTTAAATATGGTATTCAATTAATAGCCTTTGGATTATTTAAAAAAATAGTTTTAGCGGACCATATATCAGTATTTGTAGATGATGTATTTAGAGTGCCAGTTGCATTTCATTGGGCAACTATATTGCTAGCTGTAATATCATATTCAATTCAAATATACTTTGATTTTTCTGGATATTCAGATATTGCAATAGGATGTGCTAAATGCTTAGGATATGATTTTAGTAAAAACTTTAATTTACCATTTGTCTCAAGAAGCACTTCTGAATTTTGGAGAAGGTGGCATATATCACTTGGTTCATGGCTAAAGGATTATGTTCTTTATCCACTATTAAAATCAAATTTTATTCAGTGGTTAACTAGAAAATGCAAAAATATTTTTGGAAAAAAAATTGGAAAGAAAATACCAGTATATTTATCAATGTTTATTACATGGACATTAATAGGATTATGGCATGGTAGTGCATATACATATGTAGTTGGAGCGGGTATTTTACAATTTATATATATGTTCTTAGAAGAAACATTAGAACCGGTTGCAATTTTTATTACAAATAAATTAAAAATAAGTAGGGAATCAAAAGGATATAAGATGTATCAAATATTGAGAACATATTTATTATTCACATTTGCAATGATATTCTTTAGGGCAGATAGTTTTAGTAATGCTGGACAAGTGATAAAGGGAATATTTACATTACAAAATGGAATAAGACAACCATTTGCATGGTCATTTGTTGCAATAGTATTATTATTAATATTTACAATAGGTGCAGTTATAAAATCTCATAAAAATAAAGACAAATATATAGAAGGGTACTATCCAACAGTTAATTTAGATACTGTGCTTGGATTAACTATATTTTTTGTGGTAGTGGGATTAATTATTTGTTTAGCATTTACAGGTGAACAGCCTTTTGTTTATTTCCAATTTTAAATTGACAGTAATAAATGATTTATGCTATACTATGAGTGGAATTTGTTATAAAGGTGTGGTTTATAAATGAAAAACTTTAACTTAATAGTTCCAAGTGCAAAACTAATTTCTTCAGATATGCAATCACTTTGAAAATTACCATCAGTTCTTTATCCAATTGAATAAAAGATAGTTTTCCAAAGATTATATAGTCAATATAAAGGTGAATTTGAAAAAATTTATCTTATTGCATATGAAAGTGCATATCAAGTTACTGATTATTTAGAAGGAAAAAAGAAATTAAAAGATATTAATGTTGTAAAATTAGATAGTTTAGGTGATTTGAGTCAAACTATATTAGTTTAATAAAGGAAATAAAAAATAGTTCAGAAAAAAGAATAATTATTAATTTTGGAGATATATTATTTTTTAAGAACTATTAAAAATAATAATTGGTGCGATATTAGTCATCAGAATAAATACTATAATTCTCAAATAGTAGTAAGAGCGAAGTTAATCTATTACAATAGATTTTAATCGTGGTATTTAAAAAGGACAAGTAATGATAGAAACAAGTTTATTGGAGAATCTATGGTTTATATTTAAATTACTTAATGCGTTAGAATATGGAAAGCCAGGAATTTTTGATTATTCTATAGTGTATAGTAATACATTAAAATTAATATCTATACCACTAGTGACTATTAGTTTGTCTTAATAAACCATAAAAAATTCTGTATTGATAGTAATAATTTGTCTTATTTAATTAAAAATATTTAGAAAAATATTATATGTTATTTTGAAAACACTAATCGTCTAAATATATTGTAAAAGAAATTAAAAGTGTAAAATCTGAAAGAAAGAGGTATTGTGTATATGAAAAAAATAGTTAACTGGAAGTCAACCAGGGGGGGGGATTAAAAAAAGAGTATAAGGGTATTGATATAGTAAAGTTTATAATGGCAATTATTGTAATTGCTATTCATACAAATTTATTTAATAATACCGATGAAATTGTTGGAGCGCTGTATACTTTGATACTAAGTTGCGCTGTCCCATATTTTTTCATAACCAGTGGTTTCCTTATGTACAAAGAAGAAAATTTTGAAAATAAACTATGGCTTAATTTAAAGAAATTTATTAAATTATATGTTATATGGAATATTATCTATTTACCAATTAGTATTTATGATTATGTTATAAATAGTTATTCTATTGGAAAAGCAATTTTATATTATGTTAGAGGATTTCTTTTTATAGGAGAACATTTCTTTTCTTGGCCACTTTGGTATTTATTGGGATTTATATATGCCTTAATAGTATTAATTATATTAAAAAATTTAAAATTAAATGATAAAAAAATATTTATAATTACAATGATAACTTATATATTTGCGAAAGTAATGGAGTATTTAAATGCCAATAATCTTAATAATATTTTTATAAAACTATTTAATTATGTTTTTGGTAATGGAAGAGTATTTACGGGAATATTTTAGGTTACAATTGGAATACTTATAAAAAAATATAATGATGAAATTAAGATATCTAAAAAATTATTATTGTTATTTTTTATAGTGAGTTTTGTAATATCAATTATAATTCCAAATAAGATAAGTGAAGTTGTATTATATATAGTTCTGTTTTTATTAGTTAAAGAACTTAATAATATTAAATTTAATACAATTAATTTTCGAAAATGTAGTACAATATTTTACTTTGTACACATGATTAATTTATTTATATATATGTTAATTGTTGGAATGGATAATGCTTATGGAGTTTATAGTTTTATAATAAATATTGTTGCTTGTATAATAGAATCTATTATTATAATAGTTATTCAAAATAAGTGGAATTCAAAAATTTTGAAAGAAATGTTTAATTTTAGTTAAATATATTAAGTAAAAAGACATCTTATATGAAAGTTTAAGAATGGCTTTGTAAGTATAATGAAATATACTTGGAGGCTAAGTTGCAAAAATATTATTGAAATTACAAAATTGATGTAAACATATTTGGTAATATTTTGTTATTAGCTTAGATTAAAATATTGTTAGATGATTATTTACTCTTTTAATTAAAAGCGATGTATTGAATTTTTTATTAAAAATATAGTGTGAAAAAAATATAAATTATGTTAGTGAATAGAGGAGGAATACATATGAATATTTGTTATTTTATAATATCAACGAAAGATATGGAAATAAATAGTAAAAATTTCTATAATTTGACAGGTTGTGTGTTTATATGAAAGAATATAAGTTTTCAGACATTAAATTAGGAATGGAAGAATCTTTTGATGTTTCTTTAACTAATGATATGCTTGATAGTTTTAAGAAAATTACAGGTGATATAAATCCTTTACATAATGATTTAGAATATGCTAAATCAAAAGGGTATTCAGAAAGAGTAGTATACGGAATGTTAACATCATCATTTCTTTCCACTTTAGCAGGAGTTTATCTTCCTGGAAAATATAGTTTAATTCATGAAGTAAATGTATTATTCAAAAAGCCTGTATTTGTATCTGATAGTCCTTTAACCATTAAAGGTAAAGTAATAGATATAAATGAGATATTTAAACAAATTACTATTAAAGTTGAAATAGTAAATAAAAATAATGATAAAGTTCTAAGAGGAACAATGAAAGTAGGGATTATAAATGAATGAAAAAATATTATTAGTAACAGGTGCGTCTTCTGATATTGGAATTAAGTTGATTGAAGAAATTTCTGAAAGTTATGATTGTATTATTGCTCATTATGGAAATGATAATTCTAATTTATTAAAATTGAAAGAAAAATTGAAAACTAAATTAATTTTATTAGAAGGGAACTTTAAAGAGGAAGATAAGACTTATGAATTTGTTGAAAATATTAAGGATATAGGAAAAATTCCTACTGATATTGTTCATTTACCAGCAGGAAAATTTGAAAATATTAAATTTTCAAAATTAACATGGGATAAATTTCAGAATGATATAAATATTGCATTAAGATCTTTAGTTATAATTTTAAATAGTTTTCTACCAATTATGGCTAAAAATAAATATGGAAAAGTAGTAGTTATGTTAACATCTTGTACGACAAATATACCACCAAAATATTTAGCAAGTTATGTAACTTCTAAATATGCATTATTAGGACTAGTTAAAGCACTTTCTACTGAATATGCTGATAAAGGAATTAGAATTAATGGTATATCTCCATCAATGATTGAAACAAAGTTTTTAGAAAATGTTCCTGAGTTATTAGTTAAGCAAAATGCAATGAATAGTCCAACTGGTGAAAACTTAAAAGTAGAAGATGTTATACCAATGTTTGAATTCTTGTTGTCTGATAATGCTAATAGCATAACAGGTCAAAATATAGCAATAACGAATGGAAACATTATGTAATTAAATAAAAAATGTATCTTTTATAAAAAAATTATCAGGATAAAATCATGAAAAATTTTTAGAAGCTTTGCAAATCCATATTATAAAAAGGATTGCAAAGTTTTTTAATAT
>CANRDV010000018.1 GCA_947629475.1 uncultured Bacilli bacterium | reverse complement strand
CTTATCATTAAACAATATCTCTAAATCCTTAGAAAAGTGATTTAATTCAATTATTAAGATAAATGGAGCATCTGGTAGTCTTATATCTAAAACAATATCACATACTGCTTTACTATAAATTACTTTATCTTGATTAGTCTCAAGAGGAAGAAGGTCTACTTTACCTTCTAAATCTTTATAGTTCATATTCAAAATAATCGAGGCTAAAAGTGTAGCTCTTTCTTTATGGACATTATTATTAAAATAAGTTTTCCCAAAGACATCCTTTATTAAAGGAATCATTTCTCCTTCCTTTAAACTCATTATTTGTTCCTTAACTGTTTTTCTTTTTGTATTAATTTGCATTATATCATCAATCCTTTCTTATTTATACAAAAATTTTCGCTTGACAGGATTAACTATAACACAGGTCTCACATTTTGTCAACTTTCGTAAATTGACAAATTGAGTGTAAATAAGTCTGAATTTTCAAAATTGAGATACTTTCAATTATAATTTTGGAAATTGAGAAGCCAAATGATACAAAAATATCTCAAAATTTAATAATTTGTATCAAGAAAAAACTAAAAAAATTTTTTTTAGTCGGAAAATCAGAAATTGAGCATATTTATAAAACAAAATTTAACCCAAAAAAGAAAGCACATACATGCTTTCTACTTCACACCATAAATTGTAATGCGTCAGTTTATATCATCATTAACTTTATAGTCATAAAACCACTTATCACCATTATCTGTACCAGAATCTGATTCATTTCTTGGAAATTGACAATAATATTTATTAGTATCCGTAAAATAACAATTACGACCTACATAACTTTCAGCAAAATCTTCTTGGGTATCTTTTTTTATGTTATAAATATTAGTTTTACTTAAATAGAAAACATATTCAACTTTATCGTTATTTTGCCATGTATCTTCTTTAATTATTTTTTCAAAATTAAATTTATATTTATTGTTATCATAATTACCACCAACTCCACGATTAGGGTCATAATTTGTTAAAAAAGGGTCATCTAAATCAATTGAACGAAAATTAATATCTGTTCTTGTTGAAGTAAACGAACAAACTGGATCTCCGTTTTTTTGCATTTTAACATTATAATTACCTCTATATCCACCATTAGGTAACATAACATCTAATGTTGCATCATTTTCTTGCAAGTTTACAAAGAACAAACGACCTCCTGATAATTGAGCAACTTCTGGAGAACATCCTTCTTGTTCACCAGTTTTCATACTTAAGCATGTTTCAGGTAATTCCATTGTTTTAGAAAAAGATGCTGTGCAAATTTTATCATTTTCAATTGATTTTCCGGGAATCACCTCGACAGTATTCACTTTTCCACAATCTATAGTAAGATTAGGTTCACCTACCGTAGCAAGTTCTAATTCATCATATCTTTCACTATCTTTATAATCGACTCTTAATACAGCAGGCTGTTCTTCAAATCTAATTTTATATTCTTCTAAATTAGTTGCTTTAGTAAGTTCAGAATAAGTTGTTACAACCCCTTCTAACTCTTGCAAAGTTTTTTGAGCATATTCTTTAAGTCTTCTAGCCTCATCTTTGTAAATTATATCCTCACTCTCTTCTGTATCCTCAGTATCAGTTGTTGTTTCACTTTCTTCCTCACCTTCTTCCGATTCCTCTTTTGGTGGAGGTGGAGGAGGTGCTGTTTCTGGAATATCTGGATTATTTAATATACTATCATATGCTGCAATTTCTGCTTTTAATCTATTATAATCACTTTGAAATTTTGATACATCGAATTTATAAGTACAAATTACATTGGTACTTACATCTACAGTTATTGGAAATCCTTCTTTTCCTTTAAGAGTAAAATTAGTAATTCCAGGTTTTAAATTATTTACTTTAACAGAAACTTTGTATCCAGAATATTGTTTGTTATTTGTTGGATGTTTATAACCTTCATAACAACTTGAAGAAAAATAATTATTTATATCTCCTGTAGACTCAGTTTGCACATCATCTGCTTGAACTGAACCGCTACATCCATCTTCTATATCCAACTTATTACTTTTCCAATAAACTTCAGGATTATCAGGAACTGTAAATTGTTTTCTAGTATTATCAGTACCTAGATAAGAAAATGAAAATTGTTCATTAGTCTCATGCCAACCATCAGGGGCATATGGATCTATTTCAATTTCAAAAGGACCAAATATTTTCCCATTTTCTTCTAATTTTCCAACATTAAATTTCTTATATCTACCATCATCATCTACTAAGAAGAAATTACTACCTATTTCATCAGTTAAATCCGTTGTATAACTATATCCTAACTTATTAGATTCAAGTTTTATATCATTAGCTATAGTTTCAAATGTAGAATCCCAATCTGATGATGGTCCATAGTATTTATCTTGATTAATAATTTTTTTCATAACAATAGTGTCACAAGTGCCATAACTCTTTCCTGCTTTACATCCAAGTCTAATAGCAGAGTTAAGTCTACCTAAATCACTTCCTGAAGAAGTACCACTATATCTTGCACCATAAATTACTACACCTTTTTCTTTTAACTTATTGGCATTTTTTACAATTTTACTAGTTTCAGTATCGGCATTTGACCAATATCTACCATCACCAAATAAGAATAAATATTTATTAGCATAACTAGGTACTTCATTAAATAAACTATTTGCTTTACTATAAGCCTTTTCAACATGGGATTTTTTACCTAAATATTTACTATTATATCCTAAAAATTTTACGTTTTCAAAGTTTTCATTGCTAAACTTTCTCCTAACACTAGTATCACTTGCAAATTGAATTAATCCTAAATAAAAGTTAGAATTACCATCATTTGAAGGAATTAACGTTTGTGCAAATTTTTTAACAGCATTTTTCATTTTAGAAATTTTTCCACTTATTGTCTTAGACATATCTACTACTACCATAATATATGCAGGAGCAGGAACTTTTACTTCCTTAACACCTACTCCACTAACCTCAAACTCAACATCATAATGACCTAAAACACTTTTTTTAGTAACTCTTTTCTTTACAGTTAAATCTCCACCATTAGCTTCTGTTTTAAAGGTTAATTCAACACTAAGAACATTACCATCAGAATCATACTTAATCGGAGTACAAGTTGTATTCGGTGAATTAACTAATGGACATCTTAAATCTCCTTTTTGAGCAGTTTCTTCCTCTTCTTCTGTCTCATCATCAGCTTTTACATTTTTCATCATAAGTAATGGTATACATAAAGTAATTATAAGTAATGAATAAAATATTGTTTTCTTTATTTTTTGCATACTCTAACCTCCTAAAGATCATCTTTATTTCGTTTATTTTTAATAATTACGACAACAATTATTGTTAATAGTAATAATACTCCTAAAATAACTATATAAATATAATTAAATTCTTTTTTTTCATTATCTGTTTTTTCATCTTTTTTAAGATATTCATCAAATAATTTATCAATTTCTTCATCACTTAATTCAGTATCTAAAAACTCACTACAATATTTAAAATCTGGATAAGTATCACATTTTTCTTTATGAAAATAATAATATTCGTTATAAGCAGGTAATTTAATAGTAACTGACTTTAATAATTTAGTTATACAATCATTATTACTAAAAGCTCTAATATAAAATGTGACATTTTCTGTAGGTGAAAAGTCTCCTATATTATCTTCTCTCTGAAAAACTTCGGTTTCTTCATCATCATATTGTGTTTTATAAAATATTCTTAAATCTTTATCATAATTAATAATATCAATATTGTACATAACATCTATTGCATTTTCTTCTTTATCTTCAATTATCCTATAATTTTTTTTAAATTGTACATTATTAGCAAGTTCTTTAAGTCTATTTAACTCACTTGTTGTACAAGCATCAGTAGCATAAACATTAATAGAAATAAAGAAACTTACAATAATTAATAATATTTTCTTTAACATATTATTCATCTTCCTTAATATCATAGGTATTAAATAATTTATTATTACCAACTAAATTACTATTACCATTTCTTGTAAAATCACATACATATTTATTTAAACCATTAAAATAACAATTTTTTCCTAAATAACTATTTGCTCTATCTTCAGCAGTATCTTTCTTAATATTATTAACATTTACTTTACTTAATGTATAATTATATGTATAATTGCCCTCCCAGACATCAGCATGAATTATTTTTTCAAAATTAAACATATTATTTAAATAATTTTTTCCTATTCCTCTTCCAGGTTCATAATTTTTTAAGAAAGGGTCCTTAAGGTCAATTTGTCTAAATTGAATATTACTTTTTTGAGCAGAAAATTCACATTCAGGTTTGTTATCATCTCCATTATCTCGAAGTTCTACATCTAAATTTTGTTTATATCCAGCATTAGGTATTTTAATAGTTATATATCCACTATTTTGTTTCATATTAGTATAAAACTTATTTCCACCAGTTAACTGACTATTAGATTCTGAACTACAACTTTCTTGTTCACCAGTTTGCATATCTAAACAAGAACCTTCCATTTGCATTTCCTTTGAGAAAGTTGCATTACATTTTTGAGAAACAACTATATTTTGATTATTAACCAAAGCACTTTTTGAGTTACTACAATTAATATTTTTCTTAACTGTTCCATTAATGTTTTCATAATTAACAACATCATAATCACTAGAGCCATTATAATGGATAGTTAATGCCGCACTTTGTTTTTCAAAGTTATTAGCATAAGTTGTTAAATCTGTTTTCACATTTAATTCAAGATAATTTTTTAATATTTCATTTAATTTAGTTAATTCTTTAGTTGCACTTGCTACCTCATAAGGGTCAGTTGAAGTTGATGCTAATTTAAGTTCTTCATATCTTGCATTAAATTTTTCAGAATCAAATTCATAAGTACACATAACATTTGTACTAAATTTTAAAGTTGCAGGTATTCCCATTCCAAAAGATACATTAAAATTTCTTACACCAGTATTAAGATTGTTAACGATAGCTTCAACTGTAAAACCATTTTTAGTAACCCCATTTTCCATATATCCTTCTTTACAACTTTTTTTAAAATATTGATTATCATCACTTTCGTCTTCCCTAACTGTACCAGATATAGAAGTACTATGACAAGTATGAAGATTTGTTGCATAAGGCTTCCAATAAACTTCAGGATTGGTATCGACTCCAACTACATGTTCTTTATTATTTCCATCAGTATATTTAAAATTAAAGTTTTCATTGGTTTCATGCCAACCACCACCATCAGCTTCATTTCCTTTAGCATATTGGTCAATTTCAATTTCAAACTTAGGTGAGGTCCAACCTTCCTCAGATAATCTACCAACATTAAATTGTTGATAACTACCAGTGTCATCAGTTAAATTAAAATCATCTCCAATATTATCAGTTAAACTTGAAGAGACTGAAGAAGCACTATCACCAACATCTTCTTTTATTAAATCAGCTATATCTTTAAATTGTTGGTCCAAATTACTATTATTAGCATCAAAATAAGCATTATCACTTAGTAATTTTTTCATCATAGTCGTATCACAAGTCATATAAGTACTTTCTAATTTACAACCTGCATTTCGAGCATTACTTTTAGAACTTACTCTACATATTTTAGAGTTTTGGCAAGAACCTTTATATCTAATTCCATATATCTTAACACCATTTTGCTTAAATTTATTTGCTAAATTTACAGCTGTTTTTGGATTTGTATCTTCACTTGACCAATATCTACCATCACCAAAGATAAATATATATTTTTGTTCAGCATCACTTGGAAATTGAACTAATTTTAATGCCTCATCAATATATGATTTAGTTTTAAGTCCACCTACATAAGAAATATTTTCTCCAAAGTTTCTATTTTTAAAATCTCTTTGAACTTTAGCTTTAGTTGCAAATTGAATTAGTTTAATATAATAATTAGAGATATCATTTTCAGAATCTGGAATTAACGTTCTAGCAAAAGTCGCTGCTGCTTTTTTAGCTTTATCTTTGATACCACTAGCAGTTACAGAAACATCAATAATCATAGCAACATATACTTTTCCAGCTGTTTTTTTCTGCGTTATATCTTTTCCTTTAACTTTAAATTGAACGTCATAATGACCTAATTGCTCCATTTTTTTAGTAACAGTTTTCGTTATTTCAAGTTCTCCTTCTTCGGTTGTTGAACTATAAACTAAATCAACACTTGTAACAACTCCCGCTGAATTAGTATGAGGATAACACTTAACATTAGTATCCAAAGTAGTAGGACATCTTAAATCACCTATTTGAGGACTACTATCTGCTGAAACATTTATAAATGGTATCAAAATAGTTAAAACTACTAAACCAAAAAATATTTTTTTCATGATTACCTCCTATAAATCATCATTTTTCTTTTTCTTAATAATTATGAATGTAGTTATAGAAACTAATATTATTAAAACTACACCACTAATAACCCATAATATAACATTATTTTTATTATTATGTTCATTAGAACCACTTGAATTATTATTTGAAGGATTCAAAAATTCTTCAAATTCTTTATCTATAGTATCAAAATCAGCATCAAAATCCATAAATTCTTTACAATATTTAAAATTTGGATTATTATCACACTTTTCTTTATTAAAATAATAGTAAGGATTTACAGATGGTAATTTAACAGTTACTGTTTTTAAAATTTCATCCGTACATAAATTAGTAGTATATGAATATATCTTAAAAGTTACACTATCTCCATCTAACATATTAGATATTTTAGAAGTATTAGATTTTATTATTTCTTCTTCGGTATCGTATTTACTAGTATAATGTATTTTCAAATTTTTATCAAAATTTACTATTTCAATATTATAAAAAACTTCAATTTCATGATTTTCTTCAGAAGCTTCAATTATTTCATAATTAGTTTTAAACTTTACATTATTCGCAATTTCTTTAAGTCTTGTCATTTCACTATCTGTACAAGCTGGTACATCTACTGCATAAACATTAAGGCTAATAAAGAATAAAATAACAAATACTATTAACTTTTTCATAACTCACCTATCCTAATAAAATTATATCAAATTTTTTTCTATTTACAATAACTTTTTTTGTGTTATTATATTTTTTTTGTTACTACTCAAAGTCGAAATGAAAACATACAAAAAATAATTGAATAGAGTTAAAGAAAGCAGATGCATGCTTTCTACTTCACACCATAAATTGTAAGGTCATTAATCTAGCTCATCATTAACTTTATAGTCATAAAACCAATCGTTTCCATTATCAGAGCCATTATTTTCATTTCTTGTAAATTCACAGTGCCATTTATTATTATTTGTAAAGTAACAATTTCTTCCTAAATAACTACTTGCATAGTCTTCTTTTGTATTATTTTTTATATTTAAAACATTAGTTTTACTCATTAAATAGTAATATTCCGGTTCATATTTATTATTCCAGATATCACCTTGAATTATTTTTTGAAAGTTAAATTGACTATTTAAATAATTCTTACCTACTCCACGATTAGGGTCATAACTTGTTAAGAAAGGGTCATTAACTTCAATTGTTCTATATTCTAATCTTTCTGTAGAATTATCAAAAGTACAAGCAGGATCACCATTTTCATCTTTATCTAAGATAAAATTAGTATTTTGATAATATCCGGCATCTGGAACAACCACAGAAACAGAACCACTCTCTTCTTCTAAATCAATATAGAATCTATTGCCACCATTTAATTGATTATTATCATCTACTTCACATTCTGCTTGAGTAGCATCTTGCATGTCTATACAAACCTCAGGTAATCCCATTTCTCTTTCAAAATGGAATGTACATGTTTTATTATCTGGTACACCATCAATAGAACCATTACCAACTTTACAACTACCGCTTAAATTTGGATCATTTAAATCTATTAAATCTAATTCATCATAATCCGAACTATTTTCATAATAAACCTTAACAGTTGCTTTTTGGTCTATAAAATTTTCCTTATAAGTATCTATATCTGGTGATGTCGTTTTATTAAATCCAACTAATGATTTATATGTATCTTTAGCTTTCACCATTGAGTCCATTTCAGAATCCAATTGTGCTATTTTCCCCGCAATATCTACTTTAGTAGTAGTTGGTACTTTAAAGTCTTTATTATCTTCATTTGCTTCTTTTAATTCTTCAAGTGCCTTTTGATTTTCTGGAATATCATTGCTATTATATAAGTCACTATAATTTGCACGTTCTTTTACAATCTGCGCATAACGATCATTATATTCTTTTGTCTTAAACTTATATGTACATTTTATATCTGTACTCAATTTAACACTTGTAGGAAATCCTCTTCCATTTGTTAAAGTAAATTTCTTTTGACCATCGGCTGCATTATCAACAGCAATTTTAACCTTATAGTCATCATTACATTCTTTAGAATAATATGGGTATTCTTCTTTTTCATTAGTCTCTTTTTTTGCATCACCACTACAAGAATAAATATTTTCATTATCACCATCCCAGTATACTTCTGGGCTATCTTGAACTGTAATTGTCTTTTTTTCTCCATCTTTATCAGTATAAGTAAAAGTATAATTTTCATTTGTTTCATGCCATCCCCGAGAAGTTTCTGGGTCTATTTCTATTTCAAATTCTTCAGTTGTATAACCTTGCTCCGTAATTTCTTTTATATCAAAATTTTGATATCTTGAAGAACTACTTGCATCTTCTATCATATCAAACTCGCTTCCTACTAAATCTGACAGATTACCGCTTACTTTAGAAGCTGTTTTCTCAACATCATCTGTAATATTATTAAAAATTTTAGTGAATTGATCAGTAAAATTCTCACTATCTCCAGCAAAGGCAACTGATCTATTAGCAACTTTATCCATATAAAGTTCATCACAGGCACTATAGGATTTATCCCTGCAGTCAGTAACATAATTATTTTTATTTGAAACTTTCCCACTATAGTTACTATTACTAGCACTTTTATATCGCACACCATAAATAGCGACCCCATTTTCATTTAATTTTCTTAAATAATATTCAACCGAATTACTTCCAAATTTAGATTCTCTCCATCTTGTTGTACAATTATTTTTAGCTCCCCCATTTCCTTCTCCATTACATGTATTGCTTGGATAATCTAAATAATATCTACCATCTCCAAAAACAACAATATATTTTTTACCCTCAATACCAGATGTACCAGCTGACGTTGGATACAAGGCATTATATGCTCTATTCAAAGCTTTTTCCAAATGTGAAGAAATACCAAAATCCCCAGTAATTGAGTTTATTTTTGTATTTTGAAATTTAACATTTTTTTGCTTAGTAGCATTTTTTGCAAATTGAACCAAAGCTACATAAAAATTATCATTATTATCAGTTAATTGACCTGTAAAGGTTTTAATAGCACTAATGGCTTTTTTCTTAGATGAACTACTCATAGTTTTTGATTTATCAAAAACTATAACAACATTTACTCGTTCTGTAATTATTTTTTGAAGTTCAAGATTTCCTTTAACTGTAAATTGAACTGTATATTTACCTATAACATCTGTCTTTTTTACTTTTTTATCAATTTGAATATAACGACCATCAATTTTTTCATAATAAGTAAGAGTTGCACTAACAACATTACCATTTGCATCAGTTTCTTCTTTACATCCTGTAATATTTTTATTAGAAAAACTATCTGGACATTTTAATTGTCCTTTTTGATACTCAGATGTATCTTCTGCCTTAGCGTTATAAGAACAAAAACCAATTATCGAAAAAGTAATAACAAGTAATATAAATATTTTTTTTATAATTTTATTCATACTTCTACCACCTATCTTTTTTTAGTTTTTTATTTAAAAATACAATTAAGCCAACAATCACTACCATTAGTATTCCTAACCCACCGCCAAGAATGTACCAATTTATCTTTTTCTTATTTGGTGATTGTACTTCATTTTTTTGTAAATACTCATCAAATAATTTATCAATTTTAGAGAATTCAATTTCTGAAACATCTAAATATTCTTTACAATATTTAAAATTCATATTATTTTGACATTTTTCTTTATTAAAATAATAATAATCATTATAAACTGGGAATTCAAGGGTAACTGTTTTTAATAATTTACCTGTACACAAATTATTTGTATAAGCATAAATACTAAATTTAACGCTACTTCCCTCATAGAAAACTGTAGGAATTTCTTGCCCTGAATTTAAATTAATTCTTTCATCTTCATCGCTTAAACTATCTAAATAACTTATTTTTAAATCTGAATCAAAATTAATAATATCAACGTTATAGAAAAAACTAACGCTATCATCTTCCTCATCGTCTATTTGATAACTTTTTTTGAAGCTAACATTATTCGCAATTTCTTTAAGTCTTGTCATTTCACTATCTGTACAAGCTGGTACGTCTACTGCATAAACATTAAGGCTAATAAAGAATAAAATAACAAATACTATTAACTTTTTCATAACTCACCTATCCTAATAAAAATTATATCAAATTTTTTTTCTATTTACAATAACTTTTTTATGTGTTATTATATTTTTTGAGGTGAATTATGAAAAAATTTATATTATTATTTATGGCATTATTACTAACTGCTTGTTCAAGTAGTAATTTAAAAAGTTTAAAAGTATCAGAATTAAAGTCTAAATTAGATAGTCAAGAAACTTTTGTACTTTATCTTACTGATAATAGTGATGAATCTAAGTCTTTAAAGAATACTTTAACTAAAGTATCTGAAGAAAATAAAGTTACATCTTACTATCTAGTTACAGAAAATTTATCTGATAAAGAACAAGAAACTTTAAAGGATTTAATTACTTATGAAGATTCTAATATTATAGTTTTTATTAAAAAAGGTCTTGAATCATCAACTTTATCAAGAGTAACTAATCCTTATATAAGTGAAAAAGATTTAAAAGAAGAATTAAAACTTCAAGGTTATTTAAAGTAAAAGAAAACGGCTAAATAGTCGTTTTTCTTATACTATACACTCATCAAATCAGTTGTTTTAGATTCTAAGATAGAGTCTATTTTTTTATTATATTTATCTACTATTTCTTGAACTCTCTCTTCACATCTTTTTAAAGTATCTTCTGGTAAATCAGAATCTTTTAATAGTTCAAGAGTATCTCGTCTTTGATTTCTGATTGCAACCTTACCTTCTTCACAGGTAGCTTTAGCTTGTTTAACAAGTTCTCTTCTTCTATCTTCTGTTAATGGTGGAATAGATATTCTAATACATTCTCCATCATTTGTTGGAGTATATCCAATATCAGCTTCAAAGATTCCTTTTTCAATACTTGCTAAACTAGATTTATCAAAGGGTTTAATTAATAATTGACGCGCTTCTGGTACTGAAATCGTAACTAAAGACTTAAGTGGCGTTGGAGTACCATAGTATGATACCATAACTCCATCAAGAATTGCTGGATTAGCACGCCCTGCGCTTATCTTTTTAAGTCTCCCTTCTAAACTTTCAATTGACTGATTTAAATCACTCTCAAAACTTTTAATTATTTCATCTTCCATATCTAAATATTTCTCCTTTCCTTAATTTTATCAAATTTTTAAAAAATATCAATAACTTATATTAAATTTTTTCTAATAAATGTCTTTATATCTTTATCTAAATAAACTCCTATTTTACCATTTAATACTATTTTAATAAAACCTAAACCATAGATAACTAAATCTTCATGAAATTTAATATCATATTCCATATAATTTAATTCTTTTAAATTATCATGTTTAGAGTTTATCTTACGAACACTTATTCCATTTGGAATATATAAAGTAAAACTATTTCTATCACCATCAAGATAATCTATTCTTAAGAAATCTCCGATTAATAAACTTTGATTTTTAGATATTTGATAAGTTTTAGGTTTAATTTCTCTTTTAGTATTTAAAACTTTATAATATTTAGTATCTAAATGATAAATAATATTCCCTTCATCAACAACTCCTGGAGTATCTATTAAACTTAAATTATTATTAATATTAATTCTTATTTTATTTAAAGTAGTCTCAGGTACATTTGAAGTTGTTAAACTAGGAAGTCCTTTAGAATAATTACCTACTATTTTATTAATTAAACTACTTTTACCAGCATTAGTTTCTCCTACTAAATAAACATCATTTGAAGTTTTATATTTATAAATCATTTTATATAATAAATCCATATTATAATTACTTAAACTACTAACAACTAGATAATCTTTAAAATTATATTTTTCTATTAAATAGTTAATAATCTTTTCATCTTTAACACTTTTTGGTAAAATATCTCTTTTATTTAAGACTAAAATAATATCATTATTTAAATATTCTTTAATATCATCTAAATTCTCTCTTATATTTAAAATATCAACAATATATAAAACTAAATCTTTAGTTCTTGAAACATCTCTTAAGATATTTAAATAATCTTCATGGGAAGTTGTGACATTGTTAACTTCTCCATAGTTTTTTACTTTAAAACAACGCATACAATAATCATTTTCTAAATTTGGAGTATAACCAATATTTAAAATATTATCATTTTGTAAAACTACTCCACATCCTAAACATTTTTTATTCTTCTTCATAATATTTACCTCTTCTTAAATTATTCTTTTTATTTATTATTTTTTCTATTTTTCTATTTAAAGATGTTATTTTTAAATCTTCAGTAATTGGGTCAACAAGAATTGTTAAAAGTCCTTTTCTATTACCTGTTATAATATCAGTCATTATCTGGTCTCCTATAATAACCATATCTTTATAGTCTATTTTATATTTCTTTTTAATCTTACGAATTGCTCTTAAAGTTGGTTTTAAACTAAAGTAAACATAATCAATACTTGTATTTTCTAAGAATTTGGAAACTCGAGTCTTTCTACTATTACTTGAGACAACTACAATAAAGTTGGTCATTAGTTTGGTTAGAAATTCTTTAACTTTTCTTGGACAAGTAGCATCTTTTGGACTTGCTAATGTATTATCTAAATCAAAGATTAAGAGTTTATAGCCCTTTTCTTTTAACTTATTATAATCAATATTAAATAAATCTTTTTGATACATTTTTGGCTTAAATATTTTCATATCATTCTTGCTCCTTTAGATATTTTTGAAGTTCAATGGCAACATCTTCGGGTAAGACTTCACTTAATTCTTCGATACTTGCTTCTTTGATTTTCTTTAAGGATGAAAATTTTCTTAATAACTCTTTTCGTCTTTTCTCACCAATTCCTGGAACCATTTCTAAGATACTAGCAAGACTTCCTTTGTTTTTTATTTGTCTATGATATGAAATTGCAAACCTGTGAACTTCTTCTTGAATTTTAGATAAAAAGATAAATAAGTTACCATGATTATCTAATTCAATTTCTTGGAGGTCTTTTGTTATAATCGTACTCGTTCGATGTTTGTCATTCTTCTTTAAACCGATTAAGTTAATATCAAGTTTTAAAGAATCAAGGATTTCTCTTGCGACATTTACCTGAGTTTCTCCTCCATCAACAATTATTAAATCAGGCTTTTTAGCTTCTCCCATCAAAACTCTGTAGTAACGTCTATATAAAACTTCTTGCATAGCTTTTAAATCATCTTTAACACTTGCATCTATCTTAAACTTTCGGTATTCATTTTTTAAAGGAAGAAAATCTTGGAATACGACCATCCCTCCAACATAGTAAGTTCCAAATAAATGGGAGTTATCAAAAGCTTCAACTCTATTGACTTTTCCTCCAACAATTATTTCAAGTTCTTTTAAAGCATCAATCCTTACTTTTTCATTTTGATTTAAGATTTTTATCTCTTCATCTAAGGCAATATGCGCGTTTTCTCTTGCTAAATCCATTAGTTTCTTCATATCCCCTTTTTGAGGAATCCGAACTTTAACATTTAAATAATTACTTAAAATTTCATTATCAATGCTATCTGGAACCATTATTTCTTTAGGTAAGATTTCTCTTTCATAAAATCTAATAATATATTCTATAAAAGCTTCTGCAACATCTCCTGTATAATTTAAAATTTTTTTACTTCTTCCAAATAAAGTTCCACTTCTAATAAAGAAAACTTGAATAGATAAATAATTTTCTTCTTCATAATAATTAAATAAATCTAAGTTAATATCTTTATTTAAAACAATTGTTTGATTCTTTAAAGTAATCTTAATATCTTCAATCATTTTTTTATATTCTAAAGCTTTTTCAAAATTTAATTTATTACTGGCATCTTTCATATTACTTTCTAGTTTCTTTAAGATAAAACTAGCATCTCCATTTAAAAATGCCGTTATTTCTTTTTTCATTGTCTCTAACTTTTCCATATCTACTTCATTTTTACAATAACCAAGACATTCACCTATATGGTAATAAAGACAATAATCTTTTTTTAAGATTTCACATTTTCTTAAAGGATAAATTCTATTTAACATTTCAACTGTTCTTCTAGCACTTCCAACATTTGGAAAAGGTCCATATAAGTTATTTTTATTTTTTTTAACTTTAACATTTCTTACTACTTTTAAAATAGGATATTTATCTTTCGTAAATTCTATATAAGGATAACTTTTATCATCTTTAAGTAAGATATTATATTTAGGATTATATTTTTTTATTAAAGTAATTTCTAGAATTAGACTTTCAAGTTCACTTTTAGTAACAATATATTCAAAAGTATTAATTTCTGAAACTAATTTCTTGGTTTTTCCAGTTACTCTACCAGTAAAATAACTTTTTAATCTTCTTTTTAAATTTTTAGCTTTTCCAACATAGATAATATTACCATCTTTATCTTTCATTTGATAACTTCCTGGTAACTCTGGTACAAGTGCTAACTTTTCTTTAAACATATAACCCTCTCCTCAATAATAATTATATAAAATATTTAGAAGAAATGCAAAAGAAATAACTGGAAATGTTAATTTATTTGTCATTTTTGGACATTTTAAAGTTGACTTAGCAACAAAATTACTTTATTATAATTATTTGATGAGAGGTAAATATGGATAAAGAAATAGTTTATTTTAAATTAGATGGGATTACCAGAGTTTTTAATTTATTAGGTTATATTAGTAATATTAATTTTGAAATTGAAAATATTGATTTTAATAATAAGAAATATAGTATTAAAAAAGATAAGGATACTTTTATAATAAGTTCAAGTGATAATCGTTTATTAAGACTAAAAATGGAATTTGAAGAAGCACCAAGTAAGGATTATACTGATAGGAGTAATGCAATAATTGAATATTATTTTCCTGATAATACTGTTTTAAAACTTAGAAATAGAATTGGTGATTCAATTAGTTATGATAATTTTAAAACTTTTGAATCTTCGAATCTAGCCGATGAACCATATATAAAATATTATATTCTTGATAAGAAAAATGAAACTGTAGTCTCTTATGGTTTAGATTATTTTGAATACAAAAATGCCATTTTTACTTTTACTTCTAAAGGAATAGAATATTATAACGAATACTTAGTTTCAAGAAATGGAGAAAGATTACTTTCGATAGAAGATACTAAATGTTTAACCTTAGAAGAAGTTAAAGCGTTTAATTATAAGAATGAAAAAGCTAAAATAATAAGTTTATTAGAAAGTAATAACTCTTTACATCCTTATAGTAAAATGATAATAAAAGAAGCACTTAGTAATTTAAAATGGAAAGAAAAAGAAGCTAAAGATATTATAATATTTTATAAGGAAGATATTCCTTTATGTAAAGAATTAGTAAATTTAAGAAAATCTATTATTAATAATTTAAAAAAATATACTTTTACTAAAGATGAATTATTATTTATTATAGAAATAATTAATAAAGTTTTTGGTAACCAACAAGAAGATAATAAAACCCAAAAATTAATAAAATAATTAAAGATATTTATTACCAAATTAGATAATAAGTATCTTTTTTTATAATTATAACAAAAAAATAGATACCATTACTGATATCTATCAAACTTCCTCCGAAAGAATAAATCTTTCAGGCACGGCCGCTAGGGCCACAATCAAAATCTCCTAATAAAATATTAGGTCACGGCCGCTAGGGCCACAATTTGTAATCAAATTACATATTAAATATATCATAATAAATACTAAATGTCAAGAAAAAAATATTTTTTCTTTGAATTTTTTTCATATTTTAACATTTTGCTTTTAAGAAGTTAAATATTTGATAATTGCTTTATCTATTATATTTAAGACATCCTTATCACATATATATTTAAATTTAGTTATAAATATTCTACTTTTACTAATTGTTTTTACTTGTGTAATACAGCCGTAAGAGTTTGAAATATATTTTTGTGTATTTGGCATAACTCTTTGCATTAAATTACCTAAATTTACTTTCTTATATCCTGGCTTAGAAGTTAAAGGAAGTACTGTAACATTATCATTTGAAGTACTATCATCAGAATTTAGTATTATAGCAAAATGAGTATGGCTAAACTCACTTCCAAGGTTTACCCCAAAATCAGCTTTTATTATTTCTCCTCTCTTAAAATTTCTGTATTTCTGCCTATCATTTTTATTCTTTACTTCATCGTAAAAAATCATACTTTCTTTTGCCAACCAATCATCAAGTTTATTAAACTTTCTGCAATTTGATTTATGCACAACCTTAAAAGTATCACAAGCCTTATCAATTTTATCTTTAACTATAGTTGCCATTTCATTACCTCCTTCAACTACTCTATTGATGCTATCAATAATTCATGCTATTGCATTTTTGCTTTTGTATCTTATAATACAGCAATGTTAAAAATATGTCAAGTCAAAATTGATATATTTTTCAAAAAATAATATTATAAAAATTTAACCAAAAAAATAGATACCATTACTGATATCTATCAAACTTCCTCCAAAAGAATAAATCTTTTGGGCATGGCCTCTAGGGCCACAATCAAACCCAATAAAATATATTAGGGGATGTCCGCTAGGGACACAATAATAATTAAATTACATATCAAATATATCATAATGTATTTTTAATGTCAAGGCATAATTGATAAATTTTTCTAAAGTTATTTACTTTATGAGACTTATATGTTAAAATATTAATAACAAAAGGAGCTGATATTTTATGGAAAAAGAAATAAAAATTGCAGAAAATAATGATTTTAAAGAGTTAATTGAAGGCAAATATGTATATATTGATAAAACGTTACTTATTAAAGAAATAATTGATAATGGAGATAAATCAATTATGATTCCAAGGCCAAGAAGATTTGGTAAAACTTTGAATTTATCTATGTTATATTATTATTTTAGTAATGAATTTGATAGTCATGAATTATTTAAAGGTTTAGAAATAATGAAGCAAGAAGAAAAATATTTAAATGAGATGAATAAATATCCAACTATCTTTTTGGATTTAAAAAATACTAAAATGGATACTTTTGAAGCCTTTAAAGATAAGTATAAAGATATTATAAAATCAGTATATGACAAACACGATTATTTATTAGAAAGTGATAAACTAGATGAAACTGAAAAAGAAGATTTTAGAAAGATTATTAGAAAAGAAGAAGATATGTTTTTAGCAGATGCCTTATCTAAACTGCTTGGTTATTTAAAAGAATATTATGGTAAAAAAGTAATAGTTTTATTAGATGAATATGATGCTCCTATATTACATGGATATGAAAAAGGATATTATAATGAAATAATAGAATTCATGAAACAATTATTTGTAACTACTTTTAAACCTGAACCAATTTTTTCTAATGTTCATAAGGGAATAATAACTGGAATGTCAAGAATAAGTAAAGAAAACTTATTTAGTGATGCTAACAATATAATCGTTTATAATATGACTGATAGTAAGTTTTCTACATATTTTGGTTTTACAGAAGAAGAAGTTATTGAAGTTTTAGATAAATATGGACTTGGTGAAAATTTTGATGGTGTAAAGAAATGGTATGATGGTTATTTATTTAATAAAACAACAATTTATAATCCTTGGAGTATTCTTTGTTATTTAAGAAATACTGATCATGAATTAGTTACTTATTGGGCTAATACAGGTGGAGTTGATTTACTAAAAAATTTAATTTATAATATAGAAGACAAAACAAATTTATTAAGTGAATTTCATAGTTTACTTGAAAAAGGTTATGTAGAACATGTAAACATTGATTTAAGAATGGAACTTAAAAGTTTAAAAAGTGATGAGGATACAGTATGGACTTTATTTATGTTAAGTGGTTATTTAACTCCAACTACTTTAATTGGTAATGGAGAAGATATAACTTTAAGAATACCTAATCTAGAAATTAAGAAAAATTTAATTAAAATGGCATCTAGTTGGTTTATGGTTGATTATGGGGGTCGTAATTTTATTAAATTATTGGCTAATCATAGTCTTGAAGATTTTAAAAGTGATTTTGAAGATTTAGTTATATCTAGTCTAAGTTATTATGATTTACCTAATAATTCGGAAAGTGAGGCTTTTTATCATTCCTTTGCTTTAGGACTTTTAACAGCCAATAATAAACTATATGAGATAACTAGTAATAGAGAGTCTGGATATGGAAGATATGATGTTTTACTAACACCTAAAGTTAAAGATATACCAGCTTATGTAATTGAATTTAAATTAGTAACTGATGAAAGTAATTTTGAAGAAACATTGGAACTTGGCTTTAAACAGATTGAAGATAGGAAATATTTCTATAATGTTAAAGACTATGAAGTTATAAAGATGGTTATAGCATTTAAAGGAAAGAGATTAAAAATAGAAACAAGATAAATTAACAAGACTTAAACAAATTGTTTAAGTTTTTTAATACAAAAATAGATACCATTACTGATATCTATCAAACTTTCTCTAATTACATAATTATAATAATATACTCTATTTATCTTTTATAATATTATATACTTCTACAGCAGCATCTAAAACTTTACCATCTTCATTTATTATAATATGAGGATATATTTCTTTATTTTCCATTTCACTTTTAGCAGTTTCTAATCTTTTCTTAATATTTTCTTCCGTTTCAGTTCCTCTATCCCTTAATCTTTGTTCTAATACTTCTAAACTAGGTGGAGCAATAAAGATTCCAACTGCATCAGGATAATTACTAATTACTTGTTTATAACCATTGATATCTATTTCTAAAATAACATCATAATCTTTATCTAAATATTCAAAGACATGACTTTTTAAAGTACCATAATATTTACCAGTTCCATACTGATTATATTCTAGAAAAGCCCCTTCTTTAATCTTTTCTAAAAACTCACTTTCACTTATAAAGTAATAATTAACTCCATCTACTTCCCCAACTCTAGGAATCCTTGAAGTTGCAGAAATTGATAAATGAACTTTCGAATTATTTGTTTTATATAATTCTAAAAGTGCTTGAACAACAGTCCCTTTTCCAGCTCCACTTGGACCTGATATTACAATTAATTTTCCCATATTATTTATCTCCTATTCTTAATTTTATAATTGTACAACCTGGATTAAAGTAATCTCTTTTAAATTCTTTAACTCTTTTATCTGTTTTTAAATATTCATGAATACTCTTTCTTAAAATATCTCCTCCAATTCCATGAATTATACAAATATATTCATTTTGTAGTATTATATTATCATTTATAAATTCTTTAGTCAAGATTAAGGCTGATTCTCTATATTCTCCGTGTAAATCTAAAGTTGGCATGTTATCTGTTTGCATATTTCAATACTTCCTCTAGAGTTGGAATAGAGTATCTTCCACCTACTCTTGTAACTGAAATTGCTGATGTAATATTAGATAGCCGCATCGCATCAAGTAAATGGTATCCTTGACTTAGAAAATATAGTAAGGAACCATGAAAGATATCACCTGCTCCTGTTGAATCAATGGCTTTAACATTGATACTCGGAACTAAATGATATTCATTATCTATTTTTGTAAATGAACCATATTTTTCTAAAGTAATAATAACTTTTCCTTTAAACTCTTGTTCTAATTTATCATATATTTTCTTAATAGTATCTATATTTTCATAATCAAGAGGCATATTCGTATAATCTCTTGCAAAGTCATTAGAACAAACTACATAATTGGCAACACTAGCTAACTTAATTGTTTTATCATCACTTTTTCCAGCATCTATTAAAGAAATACTTTTTCCTTTATATTTTAAAATAGTTTTTAAAGATAATTCTTCTTCATCTCCATCAACTAAAATATAATCAAAATCTCCTTCTATATCTTTAATTTTATCAAATTCTAAACCTTTATCTTTTGAGGTAATAATAGTTCTTGAACCATTATCACGACTAGCAATTATATAACTTGAAGTAGTATTTAAATTTGGTTTAGTTTCAAGATAAGTTATATCTACACCAACTTTTTTAAATTCTTCTTTTATTTTACTTCCATATAAATCATCTCCAACTACTCCTGCAAAAGAGGTTTCAATTCCCCAATAAGAAAGTAAGTAAGCCGCGGTTGCTGCTGGTCCTCCTCCACATTCAACTTTCGGTACACTTATCCTCATTTTTTTATTTTCAATTGGAAACTTATCAACAGGTAATGTAATATCGTAGGCAGCATGCCCTATGCAAAGTATTTTCATTTTTTTTCTTTCTCCTTTGTTTATTCATTATACACCAATTTACTATATTTTGGAATACTTAATCAATTAATTTTATAAATATCATATTACAATAAAGAGACTATTGCTAGTCTCAATTTATCAAACCACGCGTCTCGACTACAACGTCGTTTTGCATGTTTCCCAATTTTTTTCTTATTCTTCTTTCTTCGTCTACTATTGTATCTTATTTATCGCTTAATGCGTTCCAGATACTAGGATGTATGGACTACCTGAAGTTCCTTCACCCCCATTAACTTCTATGTCAGATTTCAGATAAAGGACTGGGCGCACGCCGTAGCCGTCATCCGCAATGTTGTAGAGCACAATACCACCCGAACCCCAGTGAGCGACATAGCCAGGGTAGTAGGAAGAGGGCGACAAAAGCCATTCGTAATCCGAATGATTTGCTTCTTTTTGTAGCCAACTGCTGTTTGATGCATTTCCATTAAAACTTCCATACAGTAATCTTGTATTCCAATAACTGCTATCAGCACTAAATCCATAATCGCTTGGATACATTAATCCTATTTTTCCATTCCATGTTGCAGCATTATTTGCCCATACTCGACAACTACTATTTCCTTCTACCTTACTTTGACTACTATTTGCACTTGGTCCTTTTCCTCCACTACATCCACTTACTGCTCTTTCATAATTGTATGCTTCTATTGGTGTGTCCTTGATTCCAAATGAACTAACACTTGAATAAAGATATGTTACTGTTCCTAAATACCACTTTGTTTCTTCTATCATATTTTGTGCTGTACTTGTTAATGTTTTCAAATATCCGTCTGTTGTTCCCAATGAATTTAACCAATACATCAATCCTGCTTCTCCCCAGTTATTATAATATGAGCCTGATGTTGGTTTATCCCAATATGCATAATCTGAACTTCCAGTATATTGTATATTAAACGTTTCTCCATTGGCTGTATATGTGGCTGGAAATACATCTCTCTTTAATACTTCATCTCTTACTATCTTCATATGTTCTTGACCATCTTCGTCTTTAAATATTCCGATTATTCTCCATTTTTCATCATTAAATGTTATATAATTATTCGCTCCTAATCCTGAATATCTATATTCTCTGACTTCATCATCTGGAGATGTTGTTTTTGTATTATCTGATTTTATTCCAATTATTCCACCGGTTTGTCCTAATGACTCTTTTAATTTTGCTGCTCCGGCTGCTTTGGCTACTTCTACATCATATGTTTCTGCTTTTTCTGTATAATTTTTATTGGTTGGAACAAAATTTATATCTAATTTTGTATTTCCTACTTCTACTCCATTTACGGTTATTGTTGTGTCTGCTCCACTTGATGTTTTTGGAGTTGCTGTTGCGGTTCCCTCTGCTTGTGATGTTACTGTAAACTCTCCTTCAGTTGTTGAGGTTATCTTAAATGTCTTATTTCCTCCTTTATTTACTTTGAAACTACTTGCTGGTTCATATGTTAAAACAGTTTCTTTCTTTGCTATTTCACATTCAAACGTTGCATCATTTCTTGTTTCATCTGCCCATGCATATTCTTTATCTAATTTTGCTGTTACTTGATATTTATCTGCATCTGTTCCTTGAACTTGCGTTATTGTATATCCTGTTTGTTCAAGATTTTCTTCTTCAATTAAATCTTGAGCATCTCCTGTATAAGTTAAATTTTGTTTACAGAGAGCACTGGTTGGCTTTTCTACTTTTACATATCTATCTGGACTCATTAAGACTGTGAAATTATATGTCTTTGAATTTTTACCTAGAGAATATTCTGCATAGTAATTATATATTCCTGTTTCTTCGATTGTTACTTTTGCTTCCCAGGCTCTGGTTGTTGGATTATATTCTGCAGGATAATCTGTTGCTTCTGGTAAACTCATTAAGGCTATTGGATATTGGTCTGATTTTGAAACTACGAATTTTGTTATTTCTCTTTTTGATGCTAAAGTTACTATGATATCTTTAGTTGCTCCGGTTGGTTGGAATAAATCATATTTTTCTCCAGACGAATCTTCTGCATTCAAGATTAGATAATCTTCGGTTAATTCCTTTTCTTCAAAGTCTCCATTGACTCCGACTTTTACGGATGCAAAGACATTATTATTCCAAACTTCGGCTGTATAATCTGCATCTTTCATATTTCCTATCTTGGCATCATTTGATATCCACATATAAAGTCGATATGTATATTTTATTTCACTAGTTGTATTTGCTTTTACTCTATCTACCCATATTCTTTTTTTATTTAAATCATTGTATGAACCTGCTTGGATTAATTCTTCTTCTTGTTCATTTCCTTCTTCATCTGTTGTGACTTCAACTAATCTAAACTTAAGAAGTTCTGGTTTTATTCTTTCGGTTCTACTTTTGTTTTCTTCTCCAGATGGAGTATCTCCTTCATCAAGAAAAATTTCAAAAACTACATCTTTCTTATACTTATTTTTTCCTTCTACTGAAAACTCAAAATACTCATCTGGATTATAAGTAACACTTGGCATTGCTTCTTTCATGTTAACTGTATCTCCTTCTGTATACTTTAAGAATATTTCTCCACTTATTAAAGTTTGATTACCTAAAGTTTTAGAATAAGTCCATAGAGCATAGGCTCCTCCTATAGTTAAGACTAAAACTAATATTGCAACGACGATAACAATTACCTTTCTTTTGTTTTTTTGATTTTTCATATTATTTTTAACTCCTTTCGTTTGGGACTTAGTCCCTCTATTCTAATTATATTATAGAATAAATATTTGGACTTTTCAAGTCTTTTTGAGAGAAAACCAAAAAAAGACATAGAAAAGCGTAGTATTAATATACTACTTCTCTATGTCTAAATTTGTCGATTAACAAAATTTTAATTTGTATTAAATTTGATAACCCCCCCCCATAGTTAACACATTGTATACATATTTTGATGATACATTTAATATATTAACCATGTTAGGTCAACTCCTCTCTACAATATAATTTTAACATATACTTTGAAATAATCAAGTGATTATTTTAAAATTAATGTAAATAATTGTAAATTATTTTTCTAATTCTTCTTCAATTCTTATTAATTCATTATATTTACAAATTCTATCAGTTCTTGACATGGAACCTGTTTTGATTTGACCTAAATTAAGACCTACAGCAAGATGAGCAATTGTTGTATCTTCGGTTTCTCCACTTCTATGGGAGATAATTGTTTTATAATTATTCTTTTTTGCAAGTTCAATTGTTCTTAAGGTTTCCGTGATAGTTCCTATTTGATTTACTTTTAATAAAATTGCATTTCCTGCATGATTATCAATTCCCTTTTGTAAACATTTAATATTGGTTACAAATAAATCATCTCCAACTAATTGAATTTTTTGACCTAGTTCTTTTGTTATTAAAGAGAAACCTTCCCAGTCATTTTCATCGACTGGGTCTTCAATTGATATAATTGGATAAGTATTTACTAATTCTTTGTAATAGTTTATTAACTCAGTTGTTGATAATACCTTTGATTCTCCTTTTAAATTATATTTATTATCTTTATAAAATTCACTTGCTGCAACATCAATGGCTAGATTAACATCTACTCCTGGTTTGTATCCGGCTTTAGTTATTGCTTCCATGATTAAGTCAAATCCTTCTTTGTTACTACTTAAATTTGGAGCAAAACCTCCTTCATCACCGACACTTGTTGCATAACCTTTTTCTTTTAAAACATTTTTTAAAGTATGGAATACTTCTGAACCAATTCTTACTCTTTCTTTAATTGTGTTTGCCTCTGGGATAATCATATATTCTTGGAAATCTAAGTTGTTATCAGCATGGGCTCCCCCATTGATGATATTCATCATTGGTTTTGGTAGGGTTGTTCCATTTCCAATATATTTATATAAAGGTAGGTGTTTTGAATTAGCGGCTGCTTTTAAAACTGCCATGGAAACACCTAAAATAGCATTCGCACCTAAGTTTGACTTAGTCTCAGTTCCATCTAATTTAATCATGGCTTCATCGATTTCTTCTTGATTAAACGCATCCATTCCAACTACTAAATCTTTTAATTCATGATTAACATGATTAACGGCTTTTAAAACACCTTTTCCTTGGTATCTATCTCCTCCATCTCTTAACTCTAACGCTTCTCTTTCACCAGTTGATGCACCACTTGGAACCGAAGCTCTTCCTCTGGTTCCATCTTCTAAAATAACATCAACTTCAACTGTTGGATTACCCCTTGAATCTAAAATTTCTCTTCCTATTACATTTACTATTTTCATATATTTTTCCTTTCTATATCTTGTAATTCAAATCTATATTCTTGTTTAACTTTTGGATATTTAACTTTATCTACTTTTGATGTAAACATCTTGATGGGTCTTGCATATAAAGTACCATCTCCATATAAACTTCGGTATATAACTAATTCTTCTTTTGTTTCTGAATGAATTGCTATATCAACTACTAAATAATAATCACCTTTAAAGTGTTTATAAATTCTATTCTTTATTACTTCCATTTTTATATTCTCCGACTAATTTTTTAAACTCATATCCCCTTTCTTCACATTCTTTATATTGGTCCCAAGATGCTGATGCAGGACTCAAGAGTATTATATCATTTTCTTTTGAAACTTGGATTGCTTTTTTAAATCCTTCTTGTAAAGTTTCGTAAATATAAGAGTCTTTATTTAAAGAATTAGCAAACTCTAAAACTCTACTTCGACATTCTCCAATTCCAATTATTACCCGAACTTTATCCATATAACTAGTTAATTCTTGAAAATCTTGACCTCTTTCAAGTCCCCCTAAGAATAAAACTATTTCATTATCAGGAAAAGATGCTAAAGCAATCTGGGTACATTTTATATTAGTTGCTTCTGTATCATTATAAAAATATCTTTTATTAACTATATCAACTAGTTCTAATCTATGTTCTACTCCCCTAAAACTTTTTAATTCTTCTCTAATAACTTGGGTCGGAACATTCATTAACTTAGCAATCGTAATTGCTGCTAAAGCATTCTCTATATTATGCATTCCTTTAATAATTAAATCATCTTTCTTAATAATAAATTCATCTTTATAATATAAAGAATTATCTTTTAAACTATTACTTGAAAAATATAACTTATGTGCTTTTATATCTTTTGTAGTATCTAAACTTTCTTTATTATTACTATTTAAAATAGCATAATCATTATTACTTTGATTCTTGAATAATTTAACTTTGGTTCTTTTATAATCATCATAATCCTTAAAGAAATCAATATGAGCTGGACTTAAATTTGTAAGAAGTGCTATATGAGGATTAAACTTATCTAAATTCGAAAGTTGTTGACATGATATTTCCATAACTAAGTTATCTCCACTTTTAATACTATCTAAAATACTACATAACGGATAACCAATATTACCTGCTAAATGGGTATTAGGATAATATTTTTTTAATATATTATAAGTTAAGGTAGTAGTTGTTGTTTTACCATTAGTTCCAGTTATTGCAATTAAATTAACATTTTCTGGTAATAAGTTATAAGCAACTTCAACTTCATTTATAACAGGTATCTTTAACTCTCTTGCTTTTAATACATATTTATGGTCATTTCTAATTCCTGGATTTTTAACTAAATAATCAAATGACTTATCAAGTAAATCATCCGGATGACTTCCTAAAACTAAAGTAACCCCTATTTCTTTTAATTTTTTTATATCTTTTTGTTTTAACTTACTTTCATTCTTACTATCATTTATAATGACTTTACAATTTAACTTTCTTAAAACTAAAGCTGCCGCAACCCCACTTCTAGCCATACCTAATATTAATATTTTTTTATCATTAAACATATTTACCTCCATTTAATTATATTTATAATATTTCAAGATTTTCTACAACTATATAACTAATATCACCTTTCATATCTTTTAAAATAGGAAATTTCTCTAAATCACCTTTAGGAACTTTATCATCAAATGTTCTAACACATCTTACAAAAGTATCATCACTTTTCTTTAATAATTCAATTCTTAACTTAGTTTCTATATATTTAATTATTTCTTTATCTAAATTAATATATTCATATTGATAATCATCATCTATTAAACTAATAGCTTCTTTAATTAAATTATCACTTTTTAAAGTAATTTCTTCTAAAGATAAATTATCTTTATTTCTTTTTAAATTAAGTAATTCTTGATTATTAGTATATCTTAAATAACTTTTATTATCTTTATTATCTATATTATATTTTAATAATTCAAATAATCTTACTATATGATGATATTGTTTAGGGTCAAATCCCCATTTTTCTAATTCTTCTTTTTTACTAGGAAATGGATGACTCAAGTTTTTTCTTTTTTCTTTCATTGCTCCGATTATACTTTTTAAATTAGGTTTTATTACTTTGAATAATTCTTTTAAATATTTATCTCCAATTGCATACTCAGTTTCTATACATTCTATATAACTAAAGTTACCTTTTTTAATAACTTCATAGAATGTTAATAAATCTTTAATATCAATAGAACCAGTTCCTGTTTCTATTACTTTACTTACTTTTTTACGCATAATTATATCTTGTAAGGTTGGTAAGACAATAGCTTTTGCATCTATATCACTTAAAGAATCTGCTAAGTTATAGTTTTGACTTCCATAAAGACCTATATAAAGAACTACAAAACCTTCTTTTTCTAATAATATTCGATAATTTCTTAATATCTTATATATTTCCATAGACACCTCTTATTAATAATACTACAAAGTAATTACATTTGTAAAGTTTATTTGACAAATAGTTTTTATTATTTTAAAATTAAATTGGTGATGTTATGTTATTTGCAAGTAATAATTTAGGTAAAGTTAAGGAAGTTGAAGATATTTTAAAAGTTAAGGTAATGTCTTTAAAGGATATTAATAAAGATATTAAAGTAAATGAAAATGGTAATACTTTTCTAGAAAATGCTATTATTAAAGCCAAAGAAGTTTATAAGATTACCAAAATTCCAACAATTGCTGATGATAGTGGATTAGAAATTACTGCTTTAAATAATTTTCCTGGTGTTTTAACTAATCGTTTTTTAGGTAGTAATAAATCGGATAGTGAAAAAAATCAAGCTTTATTAAAGATGATGGAAGGAAAAAAAGATAGAACTTGTTATTTTGTTTGTAGTTTTGCTTATTTTGATGGTATTAATTTAGAAACTTCGGAATATCGTTTAAATGGAATGGTTGCTAATTCTGAAAAAATAGGCAATGGATTTGGATTTGATAGTATCTTTTTATATAATGGAAAATACTTATCTGAGATGACTTTAAAGGAAAAAAATCAGATTAGTCCAAGGCGATTTGCTTTAGAAAAATTAAAAGAAAGTAAAAAAATGCAAAAAAATGTTGATTTTAGAAGTTAATTGTGATATTATAAATTAGCAAATGTTTATTGGACCCTTAGCTCAGTTGGTTAGAGCAATCGGCTCATAACCGATCGGTCATAGGTTCGAGTCCTATAGGGTCCACCAACATTTATGCGGGTATGGCGGAACTGGCAGACGCGCTAGTCTTAGGAACTAGTTCTTCGGAGTGCAGGTTCAATTCCTGTTACCCGCACCAAAATAGTATTAAACTCGGACTTTTATAGTTCGAGTTTTAAAATATTTGTTTATGGGAAAATAAAAATATATATGACTGATAGTGTTGATTGGTTAAGTTATCAAATAACCAAGAATAATATATTAACTTTACATCATATATTAAAAGTTGCAGATGGTGGAAAACTAAATATAGATAATTCAGCTTTATTAACTAAAAGAGCTCATAGAGCATTAAATATCTGTGAAAATAGAGATTATATTTTATATTTAGAAATAAATAACTTTTTAAAGCAATAATTGCTAAAGGAGAACCCTTAGATAATTACTTTCAAAAAGAATATAAAGAATATAAAAAAGCTTTAATTAAAACCTTATATAAATAGAATTAAATAATACATATAAAATATGGTATTATATGTACTTAAAAAGTTTGAAGTTTATGTTTATATTGGTATTAAAAATAAAGTAATGTCTGAAATTAATTTTACTCCTGAAGAATTATTGATGCTAACTCTAAAGAAAGGTAATTATCAAAATATATATAAAATGGCTTTAAAAGCACTTGATGAAAAGTATACTAGAAGACTAAATAATTATTTAAAGTATTCTTCTACATATCTAAAAATATTATAAATCGTTATTTGCATAGTTCGGCTAATAGGTGTATAATATAAACATAATTGTGCATTGATGAGTGACTATGCAATT
>CANRDV010000017.1 GCA_947629475.1 uncultured Bacilli bacterium | reverse complement strand
GGAAAATCAAAAAGACGTAATTGTTAGTTCTTACAAAGAAAATATTCCTGCAGAAATAATAGCAAAAATATGTAAGATATCACTTACTAAAGTCAACAAGATTATTAAAGAATACTGTCTTTAATAAATTTGTAATAATCAAATAATAATTATTAAGGGCTCTATAATTTTTAGTGTAAAGAAAATTAGAAAGCCAAAAATACGAGTTTGAAACTCGTATTTTTTTAATCAAATGTTATATTTTTTATTCGTCCTTCTTTTATATCATTTATTATTATGTTATAAACCTTTAAGTAATCTTGTTCCCCACCTTGTTTTAAGGAATTAGTATTTTTAGCTATTTCCTTAAATATCGTTTCTAAGTTAAATTCTTTTATATCTATTTTATATCTATCTTTTAAAATATCTGGATATCTTTCATATAATTTTTGAATTATATAACTTGCTATTTCTTCTTTATCTAAAATATCTTCATTTATTGAAGTTAAACTTGCAAGATTAAGTCCAATTTCTTTAGTTTCAATTTTAGGATATAAAATTCCTGGAGTATCCATAAGTTCAATTGTATCACCTACTCTAATAAAACTAAGGGCTTTGGTAACTCCTGCTCTATTTCCTGTTTTTAAAGCATTACGATTACTTATTCGATTAATCAAAGTACTCTTTCCAACATTCGGAGCTCCAACAACCATAGCCCGATATAATCTTGGCTTCAATCCTTTCTTTTTTCTAGTTTCATTAATATCATTCAATAATTCATTAGTTAAATTAATTAAAGTTTTAATATCATTATTCGAAGTATTCTTTAAGTCAAAAACTAAAACAGGATATTTCTTTTTATATTCACTTAAAATTTTATCAGTTCTTTCCTTATCACATAAATCATACTTTGTAACAATAATTATTCTTTTTTTATTTTTAATTAAATCATCTAAATCAATTATTCTTGATGATATTGGCATCCTTCCATCTATAACTTCATAGACAATATCAATTAAATCTAGTTTTTCTCTGATTTCCCTTTTAGCCTTTTGCATATGGCCCGGAAACCAATTAATAATCTTATCATTCATTTTTATCACTTCCAATTTCTTTTAAAATTTTATCACTTTCTAAATTACAAATTTTTGATTTTCTTCGATTTTTTATTAATAGAAATTACCCTTTTTTGACCATTTTGTTGACTTCAACAAAATGATATTTTTAAAACTTATAATAAATTATTTTTGAATGAGTCATAAAATTTCATTCATTTTTACTAAGTTCATCGCTATTTTCATTAAGATATTTATTATAAAAATTATCCATCGAAGATATATATTTTTGATCCTGTATTACCCTATATTTTTCATATTCACTTTCAGCTTTATCCACTGCTTCTTTATGAGAAATCTTACCAGAATGTTTTAAAATATTTTTTTCTCTAAATTTTAATAACCTATCAGTTGCATTTATCCAATCATTCATAGTCATTACCGTATGTTCATAAGCCATATCCTCAGCATAATCTAAGAATGCTATAGTTAAACGATTTAATTTAGTTAATTCTTCTTCATTTAAATAGTTTTTGGCAATTGAAACATCATATTTATATATTAAACCATCTGGACTATTTTTCCAATTAGTAAGCCCCATATTTTCTTTATTGGCATTTGCTCTTGTATAAATTAGTTCAGCAGCTGTATGACCTGAAATAGCATAATGAAGTTTATTTTGAACAATCTTAAAAAATGTGTATGCTTCTTCTGCTTTAGAATTATAATCAGATGAAGTTGCAATAAATAAATCGGTAATTTTTTGATAAGACATTCGTTCACTTACCCTGATAGTTTTAATTCTTTCTAATAACTCATCAAAATATTTAGTGCCGAATTTATTACCATTTATAAACCTCTCATCATTTAAAGCAAAACCTTTTATCATATATTCTTTAAGGATTTTCGTTGCCCAAATTCTAAATTCTGTTGCCTTTTTAGAATTAACTCGATATCCTACTGCAATTATTGCATCTAGATTATAAATTTTAACTTCATTTGTTTGTGTTTTTTCTTTAATTGCTCCATGTTGAGTGGTATTTTCCATTTTGGAAACAACCATATTTTCATCTAATTCTTCTTCATCAAATATATTTTTTAAATGTTTTGAAACTGCTGGAACTCCAACTTCAAAAACTTTAGCCATTCCTTTTTGAGTAAGCCATAAAGTTTCGTCTTTATATATTGCATCAACAACTATATCGCCATCTTTATTCTTATAAATTAATAAATTATTTTTCTCTTCTGTTTTATTCATTTTGCTCCCCCAATCAATTATTCACTTTCTTTTCTATACCTTATTAAAGATATGCTACTTGATAATATTTCTAAAATATTACCAATAATTACAACATAAGCACCTACTACATAATTATAATATATCCAAATGAAAGCTGCTATTAAAACAACAATTCTAATCCATTTAGCTTTCTTTAAATATGATGAAATGGTATAAAATATAGTAATTATAATCGGAATTAAAGATAAATAGCCATTATAAGTAATTATTCCAAGTATTACTAATAAAGAAATAAAACCAATTAGCCAAACTTCTGGAACTTTTCTTCTTTCTTTCTTTTTTCGATAAAATAAATAACATCTAATAGTAGATACAAAGTTCATCGAAGCTGCACTTAATACACCTAAAACTAAATATTCTATTGTATAAAAAAGATTAGCAAACATTTGTAAATAAATAATTTTATATTGTCTTTTCTCTTGTATACTAATAATCCAAAAGAAAATAGCCAATACTCCAAATAAACCTACGATTATATTTTTTATCATGATTCCTCCTTTATCTTTTTATATATTTACATCTAGAATAATATATCTACCATTTTTCCTATTTGGGAAAAATGGTCATCAATAAAATTACTATTTTTGTACAAATTATTTTTGTTTGGCTTGTTGACTTCAACAAGCCAATATTCATTGACATTATATTAATTAAAACTTCATAGTACAAATTCCTTACTTTATTTTATACTTCTAATTATGCAAGTTCTTTATTTCTACCATTTTGGCGGCTCCGCCAAAATGGTCATTTAGTTATTATTACTTAATTTACAAGCATCCATTGCTTTTTTTTGCCACTTCAAACTTTCTTCATTCTTAATGTCACAATATAATTATAATATATTTGCAACATAAAAGCAAGAAAAAAGACATAGTAAATGTCTTATTTTTTATTACCTATTCTATTTAATGGAAAGATTACTAAAGAAGATTTACCAAGAATATTTTTCTTTTTAACTGGACCAATTATCCTTGAATCATATGAAACTTCCCTATTATCACCTACAACAAAATAATAATCTTTAGGAATTTTTTCTTCTAATTTAAAATCATTTGTTTTGCCATGTGTAAAATCTTCTTTAACATATTCTCCATTTATATATAATTTATTATCTTTAAACTCTACTGTTTCTCCAGGTAATCCAATTACTCTTTTAATTATAAATTCATCTTGATATTTAATAACAACTATTTGAAATCTTTTAATATCTGTAAATCGATAACTAATTTTATCTAATAACATGATATCATTATCTTTTAAAGTACTATCCATGCTATCACCATTTACTCTTATTGGAGTAATAATAAATTCTTTAATTAATAAAACAACTACTATTATAATAACATAACTTAAAATACCTTTAAATTTAATCCAAAAGTCTTCTTTTTCTTCCATATACTAAAAGAGGGCAAGTTAAACCTTACCCTACTCCCCTTTCTTAATTATTCTTCAGTTTCTTTAGCTGTTTCTTCAACTTTTACGTTTCCACGTCCACGTTCTTTAATTCTTGGTTGACTTACTAAATCTTTTAAGTAATTTAATTTAGCACGTCTTACTTTACCATGTCTTAGAACAACAATGTTAGCTAATTTTGGTGAATGAACTGGGAAAGTTCTTTCAACTCCAACACCATAAGAAATCTTTCTAACTGTGAAAGTCTCACTTACACCTGAACCATGTCTTTTTACAACAATACCTTCAAATGCTTGAATCCTTTCTCTCTTACCTTCGATGATTTTAACATCAACTCTAACAGTATCACCTACACGAAATTCTGGAACGTTAGGATTTAACTGTGACGCAGTAATCTTATCAATTACATTCATTTCAATCTTTCCTTTCTCTTGTGATTATACAAAAATATACTTGCAGCGAATCACATTAAAGAATATACCATATTTTTCTTTAAAATGCAATCATTTTTTGCCATTTTTAGACTTATTTTAGACTTTTTATTATAAATTCAACAACATCATCTAAACTTTCATCATGAATTTCATCTAATTCAACTAAATATTTATTATACTTTGGAAGATAAGTAATAGAGTCTAATGGATAACCAGGATTTATTTTGGAACAAACTTTATCAACTAAATAAAAGTCACCTTTACTATATTTATATGTTTTTACACCAGTATCTTGATAAATAGCTAGACCATATAACCAATAAGCTTTAAGTTTTCCACCATATTGGTGGATTAAATTGGAATAATAATCAAGCATTTCCTTATCATTTAATTTTTTTCCACCTACTCTCCTGACATGGGTTTTAGGTTCTAACTCTGAAGGAACTCCTTCAATATATAAAGTATCATCTATCCCAATCGTTGGAATTAAAGTTTTTCCATAATAAGCTTTAGCTTTTATCTTAGCATTTTCTATCTCATTCTCTCCATTTTCTTCAACATCTAAAGTAAAATCTAAATCTCTAATTGTTAAAACTTCAAGTCCCCTTTTTTCTAATAACTCTTTATATCTTTTAATTTTAGCAACATTTTTAGTTGCAAATAATACTCTCATTTCTTCCTCCAATTTTCTTTTAACAATACAATTAAAGTAATAATACTCGAATAAAAAACAAAAATATAGAAATTAATAAATCTTGTTATTACCATAGCACTTCCAAGTAAATTAGAACCATAGATATTTTTATATAAATACATAAATGTTCCTTCACTTATTCCAACTGCTCCTGGAAATGGAAGAGCTGATACTGAAACAAATAAAACTGATTGAATTATTATAAACGTACTTAAACTTACCCCCCTTAAACCAAAAGATAAATAAACTAAATAAGGAATACTATAATATAAAATCATCTGTATTAAAGTTATTAATAGCATTTCTAAAAATACTAATTTATTCTTTCTTAAAGTCTTAGCTACTCTTCCATATTCAATTACTTGAGTATTTATTTTGGAAATTAATGTATCAGTTTTCTTATATTTTAATTTAAGTAATAATCTTTCTAATAACTTAACTAAGTATTTAACAATTTTATTATAAAATATTACTAAGATATATAAAGTTAAAACTAAAGTATTTAAGAATATTCCAAGATAAACTATATATTTAATATTTCCTATTTTAGAAAATAAACTTGGATTACTAAAGTAACTAACTCCTCCAATTACAACAGTTATAACTTCAAAGCATAATAGTTTAGTAAGTAAAGTAATAGCTGAATGACTAATAGGAATTTTATCTTTAGTCATCAAGTATATTTGCATTGGGTCTCCTCCACTTGAACCAGGAGTAACCGAAGATGCAAAGAACCCAGAAATTGCATATTTATAAGCGTCTTTAAATCTAACTTTACTTCCACATAACTTAAGTGCTCTTTTTAAGATTAAAGCCTCTGATATACTAAATGAAGCCATACATAAAATTGCAATTATTAAATATATCTTCTTACTATTTTTTAATATTAAATATATTTCTTGATAGTTATTATCTCTAAATATAAAATAAAAAACTATAGCAACAAATATAACAAATATTAAAACACTTATAATTCCTTTCTTGATAATATTATTCTTATTCATAATCCACCTTAATATTATTTATTACTTTCTTGAATTAATCCTTCATATAACAAATCTACTAAATGATTACTAGGTACTAAACTATATTTATCTATTAATTTATCAAACACGTCATCCGTAGTTTCCATATCTAAATACTTAAATATAGATTCTTTATTATTATCTATAGAACTTAAATAATCTCTTGTATAACTATTATCTATTATAAGTAAAGGATAATCTTCGATAAAAGATTTAAATTCATCTAAGATATCATTTGAATTATCTTTATAAGTAAAATTATCTATATCATAGTTTAACAAATTCCTTAAATCAGGAATTTTAATTAAATCTAAATTTAATCTGTAATCAAATCTATTTATTAACTTTAATCCATCTATCTTCAAAGCTTGTATTTGAATTATTTCTCCTAAATTCTTATTACTATTAGTTGGTATTATTTCTACTATTATATATTTATCTTTATTAATATCTAACATAATTCACCTCTCCATTATCATTATTGTTTCTACTTTATTAGTTCTTGGAAACATATCTACTAAATAAATATTCTTTATATTATATATTTCTTTTAAAGATTCTAAATCTCTTTTTAAAGATATCATCTCACAGGAAATATAAATTAAATACTTTGATTTTAATTTCTTTAAGTAATTAATACTTTTCTTATCTAAACCACTTCTTGCCGGGTCGACTAAAACTAAGTCAATATCTAAAAATTTTTCTATATAATCTTCAACTTTTGAATTAATTACTTCTAAGTTAGTTATATTGTTAAGTTTTAAGTTTTCTTTAGCATCTAAACTTGCATATTTATTTTCTTCAATACTAATAACTTCTTTAGCATATTTACTCATGATTATTCCTAAAACAGAAGTTCCACTATAAAGATCTAGAACTTTATTTAACTTTTTATCTTTAAGAAAATAAGTTAGTATCATTTCAATTTTTTCTAAACCTATTCTATTTACTTGAAAGAATGATTTATAATGAACTTTAAATTTATAATCATTTATAATTTCTAAAAAATAATCTTTTCCTTTTAGAACTTTACTATTATAGATTAAATTAGTTATTAAGTTATTATTTATTAATTTATCTAAGTATTTATATTCTCCATCTATAGAAACAATTATTTCTTTAGAATTATCTCTTATTAATATTTCTCCATTAAAATTAGAATCTTTATATTTATTAAATAATTCGATTACTAAATTTAGATTATTACTTAATAAATAACAATAATCTATCTTAATTAAATCATGAGTTCTTTCTTTATAATAACCAAGATTTCCATCTTTAACATGAAGTACTACTTTATTACGGTAGTTATAATCTATTGTTTTAATGAAAGTTGGATTAATATTAAAATAATTTATACATTTATTAATCTTAAATTTACTTTCTAAATCTAAAGTAGTATGTAAGAAATTACAACCTCCACATTCTTTATAATATTTACAAATAGGTACTATTCTCTCTTTATTTTCTTTAAGAATATTTTTAATAATACCTTTAGAATAATCTTTAGAGTTCTTAGTAACTTCTATTTCTAATTTTTCTTCTGGTAAAGCTTTTTCTATAAAACAAACTTTATTATTTATTTTACTTATTCCTTGACCTAAGTCATCAAATTTAATAACTTTTACTTGCATACACATCACATACAATATTATAAAGGTTTTAAATGAAAAAATAAAGATATTTTAATAAAAGTTTAGTTTTTAGTGTTTTTAGTTTTTATAATTTACATTTGGTAAAATTACCTTAAATGTTTTCTCAGTTGCTAAAAACTCTGGTTTTAAATTAAATTCATTGTAAATATCAATGATTTTTCTTATTCCTATTCCACAATTTGAAACATAATTTAATTTAGAAAATATATTTGCCAAATTTTTATTTCTAGGTTCAGATACCCCAGCCATAATATCATTAATAGTAATACCAGAAACTAGGCTTCCAATTGAATCTATTTCAATTTTGCTATCAAATACATATATCAATATACTTCCTGAAAAAGTATAGTTTCTATGAATTATAGTATTTAAAATAGCTTCTCTAAGTGCAAATTCAGGATAATCAGGAATATCTATTCTTTTATGATTAATTATTCTAGACTTTGTTCTATTAATTTGCTTCATATATTCTAAAACATCTTCTAATTGTTTAAAAATAGAACCAGTAAATTCTTTTCTATCTTTTAAAGTTATATTACTATTACCTTCAAAAATTAAACATTCGATTGTATAAGGACATTCATCAGATAATAAAAGTGCTAAATCAGTATAATGTCTATCTTTATCAGTTAAACCCAATTCTTGACATAAGGTTATAGTAAAATTTATATGATTTTCCCAGAATATTTTACTTACATATATTAAATTCAAATCTTGATTACTACAAATATTATTTTCGTTAAACATATTTTTCACCTCTTATCTTTATTAAACTTAATTTATAAATTATCGCGAGCTTATTTGATACTTTTTAAAAAGTCCCTTTAATAATTAAAAGGACTATAAACGACTCAGGGCTTCTAAAGATTCCTGAATACCAATCAATATTAATATAACATATTTGCATGATTTAGTCAACAATTTTTTGTATAATTTTTGCATATTTTTTTAATTGAAAAAGACCTAAGGCTTCTAAAGTTTCCTAGGCACGTTTCGTATTAAGTATATACTATATTAGTATAAAATACAATACTTTTTTTGACTTTTTTTAATTTATACATAACGTTAGGCAGAAACTTGACTTTTGCCTAACGTTATGTTATAATGCAATCGAGGTGAGAAAGTATGATATATAATTATAAAGATTTATTAAAAATATACGGAAATCGTAACAATATAAATAAAGCTTTAAAAGCAAACAAAATATATAAATTAGAACATAACTTATATTCAAACAAACGTATAATTGATCCTTTAATATTATATTCTATTAAATATCCTTATGGAGTTATTACATTAGATTCTGCACTTTATTATTACGACTTAACCGATGTTATACCCCAAAAAGTTTTTTTAGCCACTCCTAGAAATTATAGAGTTTTAAATAATAAGAACATTTCTCAAGTATTTGCTAATTCTAAATTATTAAATATTGGAGTTGAGAAAATCAAAATTGGAAATAATGAAATAAATATGTATAATAAAGAAAGATTACTTGTAGAAATAATAAGAAAGAGAAAAACAATGCCATTTGATTACTACAAGGAAATTATTTCTAATTATCGAGAAATTGTTGATGAATTAGATACTCAAAAAATTGAAGAATATTTATCATTATATAAAAATCACAACAGTCTTGCTGAAGCTATAGAAAGAGAAGTATTTTAGTAACATCTGATTTCTAAATATTTAATGATACTTTTAAATCATAGTTAATTATTAACATAACATATTACAATTTTATATTGGATGATAATTTTCTTATGATATAATAGTTAATAGAGAGAGTGATATACATGTTTAGATATGAATTAGATTTACAAAATGAATTTAAAAAAATGTTAGAAAATAATTTAGATAAAAATGAAGTTGTTTTAAAAGAATTTGATGCTAGATTTGGAAATGTTGACTTAGTTAAAGTTAGTTATAAAAGTTTTAATCCATCTTTAGAACAACAATTTAAAATATTATCTAATCATGCAACTTCAGTTGTAGTTGCCTTTTTACACAAAAAGCAAAAAAGAAGTTTTAAGTATTTACAAGAAAAAACAGGATATACATACGACTACTTAAAAAATATTATTAAAACTCTAAAAAAGTACAATATTATAAATGAAGTTTCTGAAAATTGCTTTGTTATAAGTGATACATTTAATTTTCCAAAGTTAAAGTTTACATCTTATGAATTAAAATTAAAAGACTGGCAACATGCAGTATTTCAAGCAAAAAAAAATGAAGTTTTTTCTTATAAATCTTTTGTAGTTATGCCAGAAGATATAGCATTAAAAATAAAAGAAAAACATACTGATATATTTAAATTATATAATGTTGGATTAATAGCAGTTAATAAAACTTCATATAAAATTATTATTAATTGTAAATTAAACAATACTAAAATAATATATAATCCTACTTTAATTAGTAGTATAGCAAAGTCAGTTATTTTAAAAAATCAGATAAATTAAATCTGATTTTTTAAAATAACTTTTCTTTTTTTAATACTTTAAAGTATTAAAAATAATATGTGGCAAAATCTATATCCTTGTATTAAATATTCAAATATGTAAATACTAATAAAAAGAGATGATGATATGAACTATATTGAAAAATTAAAAAAAGAATCTAGTATGGCTGATGATTATATTTATAAAGAAATTAAAATTGGAAATAATCTAATAACTAGTATTAATATAGAAACGATTACTAGTTCTGAAGATATTAATAATTTTATTTTAAAAAGAATTAGTTATTTAGAAAATTTAGATAATAATAACTTAAAAGAATTTTTATTAAATTATTTACCAGCAACTACTACTTCTACTTTAAAAGATTATCAAGAATTAAAAACTAAATTATTAAATGGATATACTATTTTAGTTATCAATAATAAAGATATTTTATGTGTTGAAACAAGAAGAGATTTAACAAGAGGGGTTGCTGATAGTGAATATGAAAAAACGATTCTTGGTCCAAAAGATGCTTTTATTGAACATTATAATACTAATCTTGGATTAATTAGAAGAAGAATTAAAGATGTTAACTTGCATGTTAAAACTTTTGAACTTGGTAAGTATACTAAAACTAAGGTTGGAGTTTTATATATAAATAACATTGTTAAACTTGACCTTGTTAATAAAATAGTTAAGAAATTAGAGAGTATTAATATAGATGGTATAATTGATAGTAATTATTTAAAAAGATATTTAGATAATTCTAAAAGTTTATTTCCAACTTTAAAGTCTACAGAAAGACCTGATTTAGCAAGTGAAGCGTTACTTGAGGGGAAAGTTATTATAATTACAGATAATAGTCCGGAAGTGTTAATCTTACCTACTTTCTTTATTGATTTTTTCCATATGAGTGATGATTATTATCAAAAGCCTATCAATGTTACATTCATTAGATTAATAAGACTACTTGCATTTATAATTGCGATTTTCTTACCAGCTATGTATGTTGCTGTTACTACTCATAATCCAGATTCGATGCCAATTAATTTACTTTTATCCTTTCAAAGTCAAAGAATGAGTGTTCCCTTTCCAGCATTTGTTGAAGCCATTCTCATGATTATTTCTTTTGAAATCTTAAGAGAAAGTGATATTCGAATACCAAGCACGATGGGAAGTGCTATCTCCATTCTTGGAGGTTTAGTCTTGGGAGATGCAGCTGTGACTGCGGGAATAGTCTCACCTATCATGATAATTGTGGTTGCCATAAGTGCCATTTCTAGTTTATTAATTCAATCCATTGAAGCCATTAACTCAATTAGATGGTACCGTTTTCTAGTAATTATTCTATCCTCCATCTTTGGCTTTTATGGTATCTTCCTAGGAGTTATCCTCATCTTAACCAATCTCTCTGATACTAAAAGTGAAGATAAAGATTACTTATACCCGTTTGCACCTATAAATATTGAAGAACAAAAAGACGGTTTTATTAAAATAAGAAATAAAGGTAGGAAACTAAGAAACCCTATCTTAAGTGATAATAAAGTGAGGGGAAACTAAGTGAAAAAATTATTAATTATATTTATTTTAATCTTTATAACTGGATGTGATTCTTATGTTGAATTAAATGATTTAGCCGTTATTAATACGTTAGGAATTGAAAAAGATGAAAATTATAAAATATACGCAGGAATAACCGAAATAACCGATAAAGAAGCATTATCACCTACTCTTAAAGTAATTGAAGTAGAAGGAGACTCTTTAAATAAAATTGTTGATAAACTAAGTATAACTTTAAATAAAAAAATCTATATGTCGCATCTTAACCTTTTATTAATAAATGATACTATTAAAAATCAAGAGTTAAAGAGTATTATAAATTATTTTCTTAATAATAATGAAACAAGAGAAGACTTTTTAGTTGCAAGTACAAGTGATATAAAAGGAACTTTAGATAAACTTAAATTCCAAGAAATAAACGAATTAGTTACTAATAATAAACGAGAAACTAGTAAAACTATCTATACAACGATGTATGATGTAATCAAGAACTACTATGATAATAATCCTATTTACTTCCCTTCTTTAAAAGTTACTGATAATATTTCTTTAGATGGTGTAAAAGAATACAAGAATAATAAATATACAAGTATTAAAGAAGATGATGTTCTATACCTAAATTATTATTTAAATAATATAGATACTTATAAATATAGTTATACTTGTAATACTAATAAATATTTATATTTAAATATCTTAAAGGGTGTTACTACTAACTTAAATAATGAATTATTAATTACAAATGAAATAAAAGTTATTAGTAATGATTGTAATTATAATAAGAATGAAATAAATAAAATATTTAATAATAATTTAAAAAGTAATTTAGAAAAATTTACTAAAAAGAAAATAACTATTAAAAATAGTATACGAGGTATATATGAAAATTAAAAAAATTGAAAATAGATTAGCCTTCTTTATCTTAACTTTAGCTTTATTCTTATTAAATATTAATTATTTAAATATAAGTGTAATTCTAATTGGAAGTATACTATCTTATTTATTAATTCTTTTAATAGAACACTTTAAAGTATATAACTTTAAAATAACTAAAGTTATCTTAACAATATTCTCTATTCTTTTCTTAACTATTTATTTAAATAAAATAACTTATTTTATAAGTGATAATATCTTAAGAGAATATTCTACTATTAGTATTAGTTTAACTTTAATTATAACTATCTTTATCTTAGGTAATAAAGGTTATCATACTATTATTAAAGTAATATTACTTTCCCTATATTTTATATTATTTCTCTTTATTCTAGGATTTCTAACTAATATTCCATATATTGAAGCTAGTAATATTACAAGTAAAGTCTTGTTATCTAATAATTTATTTCTTAGTAGTCTTTATTATACTATTCTAATTATTTATCCTTATTTTCTAATTTATCCAATTAGTAATACTAAATTTAAATATTATGACTTAATATTTAGTAGTTCTTATCAAATAATATCTTATTTAGTAATTATAAGTATTTTAAGTACAACTTTATTTAATTTATATAAATATCCCTTTATAACTATATTTAAAATGGTTAATTTAATAGGTTTTATAGAAAGAATTGAAATAATATTTTCTCTTAATTATTTATTTTGTTTCTATTATCTTTTAGTATTATCTTTTTATACTATTAAAAGTAATTTAAATTTAGTTATTAAAAAAGATAAGAATCTTAATATTACTCTTATCTTCTTAAGTTTAATAATATTCTTAATTAGTATAATTATTCAATAATACTACATACTAAACCTAAATCTTCATAGTAACTCTTTTGATCATCAATAGGTTTAGTTAAATCACCAATATCTAATCTTGAATTATCAGAAATTGAAAAATCAATTGTTAAAACAATTCCATCATCCATATCATCTCTTGCTACTCTACTATCATCAGATAATCTTGTAAACATAGCTTCAAAATTTTCTAAATTTGAAGAAGTATCAGGATTAGTATCTTCCTCAGGTTGATTTTCTTCATTCGGAGTTTCTTCAGGAGTTGTTTCTGTATTCTCATTTGGAACTTCTTGGTTTTCTTCAGGATTTTCCGAAGGAACTTCTTCATTATTTTCTTCCTCTTTATCAGTTGAAATTATATTTTTCTTAATAAGAATCATTTGAACATTATCATTTTCATAACTTGTTCTAGCAATATAATTATCACCATTACAACTTAAAGCCCTTACAATTAATTCTTCTTTTTCTTCTTCTACTTCCTCTTCCTTAGGAACAAATATTCTTAAAGTTGGAGGTAAAAGTATTAATATTACTAAAATAAATATACCAAAACCACATAAAAACTTATTCATATGCACCTCTTTATCCTTTTATAATATTATCATATTTTAATCTCTTTTTAAAGAGTGTTTTGATAATTTTTACGAATATATTTTAAAATATCTTCTTTTGTATTTCTAATTTCACCTTTTAAAATCTTTGTTTCTAAATCTTTATAAATTATATTTAAAAATGAATCAGGTTCTCTTTTTAATACTTTACAAATATCTTTAGCACTAATATCAATATCACTTTTAGCTTTGATAATAAGTTTATCATAAGCTTCCGTTATTTCTCTTTTCGTTAATCCTTTATTAATACCAGCTAATGTATTAACATATAACCCATATTTATATAAAACTAAATTATCTAAATTATTTAAATTATAAACTATATTAACTTTTTTGATTAACTCTTTTTCATGTTTTGTAAACTTATAATAACTAGAATTTATCATCGACCAAATACCTATTAAATCTGTATAATCTTTAATTCTATCTAGGTTTTCTAAATCTAATGATTCTACTAACTCAAGTTCTTTAATAAGTTCTATTCCATTTTTTGCTTTAATACTTGTAAATATCTTATCAAGTTCTATTTTTTTTCTTTCATAAGAAATATTTTTTAATAAATCTTTATATTTTTTTATAGATTCTTTAATATCATTATCTAATTTAAAATCTAGGGTTGAAGCAAAACGAACAGCTCTTAAAATTCTTAAAGCATCATCACTAAAACTTTTATCACTCTTATTAATAGTTTTAATTAGTTTATTTTTTAAGTCTATTACTCCATTTAATGGGTCAATTATTTTACCTTCTTTATCCATACAAATAGTATTTATTGTAAAATCTCTTCGTTTTAAATCTGTTTTTAAATCCGTTATATATCTAATACTAGATGGATGACGATTATCAAGATAAGATAATTCCTCTCTAAAGGTTGTAACTTCGAAGATAATACTCTTATATTCTATTCTAACGGAACCATAGTTATCTTTATCATTAAGTTTTTCAAATTTAACATCATTAAAAATATTATTTAAATCTTTTGGAGTAGCACTAGTTGTAATATCAATATCCTTAGATTCGATTCCCATCAAATAATCTCTGACAAAACCACCTACTATATAGGCAACAAAACCATTATCTTCAATTATCTTAATAAATTCTAAAGCAATATCTTTCATATCCAATCCTTTCTAAAGAGTTAGTCAAAAAAACTAAAAAGTTTTTTGAACTTTTTAGTTAACAGTTTGTTTTAATTGAGTTCCTGCTTTGAATGTTACAGCATTACGTGCAGGAATATTAACTGTTGCTCCTGTTTGAGGGTTACGTCCTGTACGAGCATCTCTTCTAGAAACACCGAAAGTTCCAAAACCGATTAATGTAATCTTGTCACCTTTCTTTAATGCTCCTGTGATTGCTTCAAATGTAGCATCGATTGCTCTTAAAGCGTCAGCTTTAGTTAATCCTGCTTTTGTAGCAACTTCTTCAACTAATTCAACTTTTTTCATTATGTTTTTCCTCCTTTTACTATTGAATTATATTTAAGCAAATTATGCTTACATATACAACTTACCACATTTTTTTTTTGAAATCAATACTTTTTACTATTTTTTACTAATTTCTTTCATTTTTTACATTTTTTTGACTACTTTTAGATGTTTTCTTAGTTGTTTTTTTCTTAGAATTATTATTGGTTGTCTTTTTAGAATTATTTTTATAATTATTCTTTTTATTATTAGGTTTCTTCTTCGTAGTCTTTTCTACCTTTTTATCAAGCATTACATCTTCGATTGCTAAATCATCACTTTTATATTTATTAACATCAATATTCATATTAGTAATTTCAACCGTTTCTTTTTCAGGTTCTTTTAATAAATAGAATATTATTGTAATAATAATTAGCATTACTAAAGATACAATTATATTACTTAATAAGGTATTAACAACAAACATTATATCACTATAGTTTTGTAAAGTAATTAATTGGTAAATTAATACATTTAAGAATAAACTAGCAAGTAATCCAAGTGCTATACCATATAATTCTTTTCCATATTGTTTAAAAGCATCATAAACATAGATTAAAATACAATTAGATGTTATAAAACTAATTAATGATGCGATTAAATTAGTCTCATTTATCTTAAAGACATCATTAATTTGGGAAGCCATATCAGGTATTTGAGTTTGAGTTCCAAGTTTAGTTGCAATATAATAACTAATTGTAATAAATACTTGAATTAAGGCTGCAATTATAACAGACCTATAAGCAACTTTCTTACCACCTAAATTAATTAACAAAAGCGTACATAAAAATGTAAATGGAAACACAAATACAGATACCGCTACTGTTAAATCTAATAAACTAGTTAATTTTAAACATAGTAAATTAGAAACTACCAATAAAACCGCCATCAAACTAGTGAAAAATGACTGTTTAAATTCTTTACTCATCTTTATCCTCCTTTATTATACCTATATTATATAATATCAATTTTGTAAAGTAAAGTAAATTTTGAAAATTTTTATTGCAATATTAAATTTATTTTGATAAAATTATAGATGATAAGGAGTGGTTAAGCAGTGGATGCAGTAATTTTTATTATTTTATTAGTAGTAGTAATTTGTTTTTTTAGAAGTCTTTATAATACAGTATACTTTGTTGCTATAGTGGATATAGGTTTAAGATTATTAACTTTTATTAAATATAATACTTTTATTGAAGTTAAAGCTTTTTTAGCAAAGTATTTCCCTGAAAATATTCCCGATATTATTGATAACTATGCTAAAGGTAATCTCTACTTAATCTTAGTTTGGATATATGTTATAGTAATGTCTATCTTCTTATATTATACAGTTAGATACTTTATAAAGAAAAGAAAATATTAATAACCTTAGGGTTATTTTTTTATAGATTAAAAAAGAAGAAACTTAATTCTTCTTGTATCTTTATTGTAATTTGTATGGTTGGTCAGAAGTTCCTTCGCCGTCTATGACTTCTATGTCAGATTTCAGATAAAGACTTGGGCGAACACCGCCGTAGTTGAGGTCCGCGCTGTATTGGCTCACGCGACCAACACTATACCAGTAAGCAACACTGTAAAAGTCGCCGGAAGAAGGCGACAAGAACCATTCGTTAGACGAATGGTTGGCTTCTTGAAACAACCAATTCGTTGTTATATATGTACTATAATCATCATATAACTTTTTCGTACTCCAATTGCTACTGTCTGAGGCATATCCATAATCACTTGGATACATTAATCCTATTTCTCCTTCCCAATATGCTGCATTATTTGTCCATACTCGACATGTGCTATTTCCTTCTACTTTACTTTGATTGTTATTTGTACTTGGTCCTTTATTTTCACTACATTCTTCTATTGCTCTTTCATGCTCATATGCTAAAATTGTTGTATCCCCTCCACTATATGCTGCTACACTTCCCAAATACCATGTTGCTTTTTCTTCTATCATTCCTTTCGCTGTATCTGTTAGCGTATTTAAATATCCTCCTTCTGTTCCTTTTGAATTTAGCCAATTCATTAGTCCTGCATCTCCCCAGTTATTATCATATCCTGAGTCTGTATCCCATCTACTCGTTGTTCCTCCTGATAAGTTAAATGTTTTCCCATTTGCTGTATAACTACTTGGTATTCCACTTAATGTCTTATCTCTTACTATTTTAATGTGTTCTTCTCCTGCTTCATCTTTGAATATTCCTATTATTCTCCAAGTCTCACAATTATCTGCATTTTGTTCCTTTCCATCTTGACAATTGAAGTATACATAATTATTTACAGATGCTCCGGAATATCTATATTCTCTTATTGTTGACTTATCAGCACTTTTATCAGTAATTGAATTACAACTTTCTTCACTACATGTTGTTGGTATTCCTATTAATCCTCCTGTTCCTAACTTTTTCTTTAAAGCATCAACTCCTGACTTAGATGGAAATTCACTTGCAACATGTATTTCTACTATTCTTTTTGAAGAAACTGTTCTTTTAAATAAAGCATATGATTTGTCATTTATTAATATTATTATGTTAAATACAGATAATATAATAAATATTGCTATAATTACTTTAGCTACTTTAACAAATTTATCATTATTTTCATCCATAATATCTCTACCTTTCTATATGATAACCTCTTTATGATATCTTAATAAGATTATATTATATTTTTGAAATAATGTCTATAGTTTTAAAAAAAATAATAAAAAAAGAACTAGTTATTTAACTAATTCAATTATTACTATTAATGCTCCATCTCCACGTCTTTCATCAAGTTTTAGAATTCTTGTATAACCACCATTTCTTGATTCATAACGTTTTGCTAAATCATTAAATACTTTGTTTACGCACTCTGTATCATTATGAAGGAAAGCAAGTGCTAATCTTCTGGAAACTAAATCACCTTTTTTACCATAAGTTATCATTTTATCAACGAACTTACGTACTTCTTTGGCTCTTGTTTCAGTCGTTTGTATTCTTTCATTCATGATAACATCTTTTGTTAAATTAGCAAGCATACTTCTTCTATGTTTGTTATCACGTCCTAATTTTCTATATGCCATTCTTACCTCCTAATCTTCATCACGTAGACTTAATCCCATATCTCTAATTTTGTCTAATACTTCTTTTAAAGATTTCTTTCCTAAGTTACGTATTTTCATAAAGTCACTTTGTTTTTTATCTACTAAATCTTTTAATGTCTTGATATTAGCTCTCTTTAAGCAATTAAATGTTCTTACAGAGAAGTCTAAATCTTCAATTACTGTTTCTAATTCTTTAGACTTAGTATCTTCTGTTTTTTCAACCATTAAGCCAGTTAAGTCTTTAATCTCATCAGTATCAAGTAATACATTAAAGTGAGCAATTAATATTTGAGATGCTAAACTTAAAGCTTCTTCTGGTTTTATACTTCCGTTTGTCCAAACATTTAAAATTAATTTATCATAATTTTCATTTTGACCAACACGAGCATTATCAACTTCATATGATACTCTTTCAATTGGTGAATAAAGTGAATCAACAGGAATGGTACCAACTTTCTTAATATCAAGAAGTTTCTTATTTTCTTCACTTCTTACATATCCACGACCATTTGAAACAGTCATTTCCATAACTAGATGTGCTCCTCTACTTAAAGTTGCAATTAATAAGTCTGGATTTACTATTTCAAGGTCAGGGTCAACTATGAAGTCTCCAGCGTGAATTTCTTTTTCATCTTCATCGCATTCAACATCAAGACGCATTGTTTTCATTTCAGGGGAGTTATTCTTAACAACAACACTCTTTAAATTAAGAATAATTGTTGTTACATCTTCTCTTACGCCATTGATAGTTTGGAATTCATGTTGAACTCCTTCAATCTTAACACTTGATATAGCGCTTCCGGGCATACTTGATAATAATACTCTTCTAAGGGCATTTCCAATTGTATCTCCGAAACCTTTTTCAAGTGGTTCTAATTCAAACTTTCCATAAAAATTATTTTCAATATAATCCGTTACTTTATAACTTGGTTTTTCAAACGGTCTTTCAAATCTTGCCATTTTTATTCCTCCTTTATTAACCACGTGGACGCTTTGGTGGACGGCATCCATTATGTGGAATTGGTGTTACATCACTAATTGATGTAATCTCAAGTCCGGCTGTTTGTAGTGAACGAATTGCAGTTTCTCTTCCTGGTCCTAATCCTTTTACCCAAACTTCAACTTTTCGCATTCCAGCATCATATGCTTTCTTACCAGCTGCTTCACTGGCTAGACCTGCAGCGAATGGAGTTGATTTCTTGCTACCCTTGAAACCGATTGCTCCAGCACTTGCCCAAGCAATTGCATTTCCATCTTTATCAGACAAAGTAACAATTGTATTATTGAATGTTGCATGAATATGAGCTATTCCTTCAGGCACATTCTTTTTAACTTTTCTCTTTCTTTGTTTATAAGCCATAGTTTACCTCCTTTTTTAATTTCTTAAACTATTTTTTCTTATTAGCAACAGTCTTACCTTTACCTTTACGAGTACGAGCATTACGATTTGTTCTTTGTCCTCTTACAGGTAATCCTTTTTTATGACGTATTCCTTGATATGAATTAATTTCCATTTTGGTTTTGATGTTCATGTTAACTTCACGTCTTAAATCACCTTCTGTTAAATGGTTATTAATTTCATCTCTTAATCTTGTTAACTCCTCAGTTGTAATATCTTTTGCAAGTTTGGTTGGTTCAACGTTTGCTTTTTCGCAAATTGTCTTTGCTAAATTTCTTCCAATTCCATAGATATAAGTTAATGATACAACGATATGTTTATCATTAGGAATATCTACACCCTTAATACGTGCCATATTATTACACCTCCTATTATCCTTGGGTTTGTTTGTGTTTTGGATTTTCACAAATTACCATTACTTTACCTTTACGTTTAATTACTTTACATTTTGCACAAATTGGTTTTACAGATGGTTTTACTTTCATATTTTTATCATTCCTTTCATTTCCGATAGGTTATTCGCCCATGTGTTAAATCATAAGGAGTTAATTCAAGTACAACATTATCTCCTTCAATGATACGAATGTAGTTCATTCGCATTTTACCAGAAACATGAGCCTCAACAATATGCTTATTACTAAGCTCTACTTTGAATTTATACCCTGGTAAAACTTCAATTACTTTACCCTCTACTTCAATAGTATCTTTTTTGGTAACTTTTGCCGTATCACGTTCTTTATTTTTGGTTTTATCTTTATCGATTTTCCCCATTTTTTCCTCCTGTTAATATTTTATAACCTTCTTTGGTAACAACAACAGTATGTTCATAGTGTGCTGCTCTACTATAATCTTCGGTTTCAATTGTCCAATCATCATCAAGTAAACAAATTTCGGGACTTTCAAAGGTTAACATAGGTTCAACAGCAATGACCATTCCTTCTTTTAAGATAGGTCCGGTGCCTTTTACACCATAGTTTGGAACATCTGGTTCTTCATGCATATTAGTTCCAATTCCATGCCCAACTAATTCTTTGACAACTCCTAAGTTATGACTTGTTGCATATTCTTCGATCGCAGCTCCGATATCCCCAATTCTTGCACCTGGTTTGATAACATCTAAGCCAACATATAAAGCCTTCTTGGTATGTTCCATCAAGTACTTGCTATCTTTATCTACCTCTCCAACGGCATAAGTCCAAGCTGAGTCTCCATGATAACCTTTGTAACAAGCAACCATATCAATTGAAATTATATCTCCATTTTTAAGTTTTCGATTACTTGGTATACCATGTACAACTTCCGAATTAACACTTGTACAAATTGATGCGGGATAGCCTTCATATCCTAACTCAGATGGAGTTGCACCCTTACTTATGATAAAGTCATGGGCTAGTTTATCAAGTTCTTTGGTAGTTATTCCTTCTTTAATAAAGGGTCTTAAATACTCATGAGTTTGATAAACTATATTCCCAGCTTTTTCGATTAAGTCAATTTCTCGAGGACTCTTGATACTAATCATGAAGTAAAGCCTCTATACTTTCTAGCATTTGCTCTTTACTTTCTCCTTTGATAAAGAACAAATTACCTTTTTCTTTATAATAATCAATGATGGGAGCCGTTTTTTCTTCGTAAGTTTTGTAACGATTTTCAAATGATTCTTCGTTATCATCACTACGCTTATATAACTCGCCTCCACATTTATCACAGATACCATCTACTTTTGGAGTATTAACACCAGTTAAGGTATTATAAACACTTCCACATTCCTTACATAAAACTCTACCAACAATTCGTTTCTTTAAAGTTTCATAAGGGGTATCTATAACAACTGCTATTCCTAAATCAATTCCCATTTTTTGAACCATTAAATCGTATTCCTTAGCTTGCGATAAAGTTCTTGGAAATCCATCTAAGATATAACCATTTTTCGTATCTTCATCATTAAGTCTTCTTTCTAATAATTGAAAGACTACTTCATCAGTTACTAACTCGCCTTTTTTAAGGATTTCAGAAATCTTATTACCAAGTTCATCACCCTTTTTAGCTGCATCTCTTAGTAAGTCTCCCGTTGAAATATGAGCATAGTTATATTTTTCAACAAGCATTTCTGATAAAGTCCCTTTACCAGCCGCAGGGGCTGCAATTAAAATTATATTTTTCATCTTACTCTTCCCCTTCTCTTTTTATAAGTTCTGGTTGCTAAGCTTCCTTCTAATTGTTTATAAGTTTCAAGAGCAACTCCAACAACGATTAGAAGTCCGGTTCCTCCAATACTTACACTTGATGGTAGTTTGGTTATAACTGTAAAGAGAATTGGTAAGGCTGCAAGAATTATTAGTAAGATAGTTCCAACGATTGTAACTCTTGATAAAGATTTACTAACATATTCTTCGGTTTCACTTCCGGGTCTAACTCCTGGAATGTAACCTCCATTTTTCTTTAAATTATCTGCAACATCTTCTGGTTTTAATTGGATAAATGTCCAAACATAACCAAAGAAGAAGATTAAAGCAATGTAGATTAGGAATCCAACTGGTTTTGAATAATTTAAATAATTATTAACAAAACTTGAGAATCCTTCATTTTTAATAAATGCTGCAATGGTTGATGGAATTGCAAGTAAGCTTGATGCAAATATAACGGGAAGTACTCCTGCAGTATTTAACTTAATTGGTAAGAATGATTGTTCAGAACCATAAGAACCGGTTGTTTTATTAGCATATTGAAGTGGTATTCTTCTTTCAGATTCTTGAACATACACTAGTCCTATAATAATTAAGAAATAAAGGATTACAAAGACTGCGAATTTTACTATTCCAAGAATGATTGCGGTTGTCTCAGCATCAAATGAAACAAGTGATGTGAAAGCAGTTGTAAACATTGTTGGTAGGGTTGAAATTATACCAGCCATAATCATTAAAGATACTCCATTTCCAATTCCTTTTTGCGTTATTTGGTCGCCTAGCCATAAACAGAAAGCTGTTCCTGCCGTTAGGACCGTTGCAAAGTAAATATAATCAAATGCATTTGACCCTGGCATAAAAGCGAAACTAAAGAAATATCCTTCAATGAATGCCATCGCAATTCCTAAATATCTTGTTATTTGATTTAATTTCCGTCTTCCAACTGGACCTTCTTTTGAAAGTTCAGTAAAATAAGGAAATATTTCTATCATTTCTAAAAGTTGAACAATGATAGATGCGGTAATGTATGGGGATACTCCAAGTGCAAAGATTGAAAATCTTTTTAAACTTCCTCCACCCATTACATTAATTAATTCTAAAAATCCCAAATTACCTGTTATATCAGGTGTTCCAGGAACTTTAATTCCGGTTCCAACTACGAATATTAGTAAACCACCTAAGGTAAATAATATTCTTTTTCTAAGGTCAGAATTAGTTGGTGCAAATATTTGCTTTAAAGTAGCAAACATTAAATCACCTCGATTTTACTTCCTGACTTTTCAATTTTTTCTACGGCACTAGCTGAAAATTTGTGAGCTTTGATTGTTAATTTCTTTTCAAGTTCACCACTCCCTAGAATTTTTACTCCATCTAATTGATTTTTCAAAACTCCTGTTTCTTTTAAAAGTTCAGGTGTAACGACTGTTCCATCTTTAAATCTATTTAAATCTGAAACATTTATAGTAGCATATCTAATTTTAAAATCACTATTTGAAAATCCTCTTTTTGGTAATCTTCTATAAAGTGGTAATTGTCCACCTTCGAAGGTTGCGGGAATTGAAACTCCACTTCTAGCTTTTTGACCTTTTTCACCACGGCCACTGGTTTTTCCAAGTCCTGAGCCCATTCCTCTTCCAACTCTACGTCTTTCAGTTTTAGCTCCAGGATTTCTTTCTAACTCATGTAATTTCATTATCCTAAAATCTCACTTTCTGCTTTTCCTCTTAATTTAGCAACTTCTTCTACTGTTTTAATAGATTTTAAAGCATTTACAGTTGCCATAGCCATGTTTAATTTTGTTCTTGAACCAAGTGATTTACTTGAAATATCACGTAAACCTGCAAGTTCTAAAACAGCACGAACGGCTCCACCTGCAATAAGTCCAGAACCAGCTTTAGCAGGTTTTATCATAACTCTTGCAGCTCCATTTTTACCAATTGCTTCATGAGCAATTGTCCGATTATCAATTAGAGTGATTTTAATTAGATTTTTATTAGCAGCTTGAATGGCTTTTTTGATAGCATCAGGAACTTCTCCTGCTTTACCAATTCCAATTCCAACTGTTCCTTTTCTATCTCCTACAACAACAACAGCTGAGAATCTTCTTTGTCTACCACCTTGAGTAACTTTAACAACACTTTTAATCTCAACAACTAATTCTTCCATTACTTTGGCAGATTTGTTATCTTTTTTTTGTTTTTGCATACACTCCTCCTTTAGAATTCTAATCCACCATCACGACAAGCATCAGCTAAAGCTTTAACGCGACCATGGTATAGGTAACCACCTCTATCGAAGACAACTTTTGTAATTCCAGCCTTTTTAGCCTTTTCGGCTAAACTTGCTCCAACTAACTTAGCTGCTTCAATGTTACTACCATTTCCCTTATTTTCAAGTGAACTAGCAGCAACAAGAGTAGTACCCTCTTCATCATTAATTATTTGAGCGTAAATATTAGTATTTGAACGGAAAACACAAAGTCTTGGTAATTCTTTAGTACCTGTAACTTTACTTCTTACACGTTCATGTCTTTCTTTACGCATTTCGTTTCTTGATACTTTTTTTATCATAAACTAATTCCTCCCTTAAGCAGCCTTTTTACCTTCTTTACGACGAATATATTCATCTTTGTAACGAATACCTTTTCCTTTATAAGGTTCAGGCGCACGAACTTTTCTAATGTTAGCAGCGAATTCTCCAACTGCTTCTTTAGAGATTCCTGAGACAGTAATTTCTGTGTTACTATCTAGATTAATTTTTAATCCGGCTGGAACTTTTACTTCAACTGGGTGAGAGTATCCTGCATTAATTACAAGGTCTTCTCCTTTCATACTGAAACGATATCCAACACCGATTATTTCTAAACTTTTATTAAAACCTTCGGTTACTCCCTTAATCATGTTAGTTAAGTTAGCATTGGCAGTTCCATGTAAAGCCTTAGTAGTTTTAAGTTCATTACTTCTTGTTAAAGTAATTTCATTACCATCTATTTTAATATCAATAACTTCTGGTAAATCTAAACTTAATTCCCCAAGTTTTCCTGTTACTGTAACCTTTTTATTTTCTTCTTTAACACTAACACCTTCAGGAATAACAATTTTTCTATTTCCTATACGGCTCATATTTATCTTCCTCTCTACCAAATGTAAGCTAATACTTCGCCACCTAAATTATTCTTACGAGCATCTTTATCTGTCATAAGACCTTTACTCGTTGAAATAATTGCTATACCTAAACCATTTAATACCTTAGGAATTTCTTCACTTTTAGCATAAACCCTAAGTCCTGGTTTAGATATTCTTTTAAGGCCAGTAATAACTCTTTCTTTGTTTGGTCCATATTTTAATGTTAAAACAATTGTTCCTTGTACATCTTCTTTTGATACCTTATAGTCTTCAATGAAACCTTCCTCTTTTAAGATTCTAGCAATTTCAACTTTTAATTTTGAAGATGGTACCAAAACTTCTTGATAGCGCATTTGATTTGCATTACGAATTCTTGTAAGCATATCAGCAATAGCATCTGTTACTACCATATTTTTTTATCCTCCTTTTTACCAGCTTGATTTTTTTACGCCTGGTATTTCTCCCTTGTAAGCTAATTCACGAAAACAGATACGACAAATTCCAAATTTAGACATTACAGCATGTGGTCTTCCACATCTTTGACATCTAGTATATTCACGAACTTTATATTTTTGTTTTCTGTTAGCTTTATTTATCATACTTTTTTTAGCCATAATTTCCTCCAATTACTTTCTAAATGGCATTCCAAGCTCATTTAATAAGTCATATGCTTCCTCATTAGATTTAGCAGTTGTTACAAATACAATGTCCATTCCACGTACTTTAACGATATCATCGTATTCAATTTCAGAGAAAATAAGTTGTTCTTTAATTCCTAAAGTATAATTTCCTCTTCCATCAAAGGCTTTTGGACTAATACCACGGAAATCTCTTACTCGAGGTAAGGCAATACTAATTAACTTATCCATAAAGTTAAACATATTATCTCCTCTTAAAGTAACTTTACAACCAATTGATTGTCCTTCTCTTACTTTAAAGCCAGCAATTGACTTTTTAGCTTTTGTTACAACTGGTTTTTGACCTGTAATCATTGTTAAATCATTAACGGCAGCATCTAATAACTTAGAGTTAGAAGTTGCATCTCCAACACCAATATTAACAACAATTTTTTCTAACTTTGGTACTTCCATAATTGACTTATAGTTATATTTTTCTTTTAAACTTGGAATAACCTCATTCAAGTATTTTTCTTTTAGGCGGTTCATCAATAATTCCTCCTTCTACTAATCAAACTTTTCGTTTGATTTCTTTGAAACTCTTATTTTTTTATTTGTTTTACTGTCAATAGTAACTCCAACTCTAGTTGGTTTTTTAGTCTTTGGATCTATAAGCATTACATTAGATGCATTGATTGGAGCTTCAATATCCATAATTCCACCAGATTCTTGTCCATTACCTTTTACATGTTTATGAACAATATTAACTCCTTCAACAATTACTTTGTTTTCCTTACTAAGTACTTTCTTAATAGTTCCTTCATGACCTTTATTAGCACCTGAAATTACTATAACTTTATCACCTGTTTTTAATCTCATATTATCACCTATAGTACTTCCTTAGCAAGGGATACTATCTTCATGAAATCTTTATCACGAAGTTCTCTTGCTACTGGTCCAAATATACGAGTTCCGACCGGACTCTTATCATCTTTAATTAATACACAAGCATTATCGTCGAATTTGATATAAGAACCATCATCTCTTCTTACACCGAATTTACTTCGAACAATAACAGCTTTTACAACTTTACTTTTCTTTACAGTTCCATTTGGAATAGCATTCTTAACTGTTCCAACAACTATATCTCCAATATTTCCAGTCTTAACTTTACTTCCTCCAAGAACACGGATTACTAATAGTTCTCTTGCTCCTGAATTATCAGCAACTTTAAGACGACTTTCTTGTTGAATCATAAATTCCTCCCTTACTAACTAGTTATAGAATAACTGCTTCTTCAATTATTTCTTTTAAATAGAAATATTTTGTTTTTGATAATGGTCTAGTTTCAACTATTCTAACGGTGTCCCCAACTTTAGCTTTGTTTTTCTCATCATGAACAGCATACTTCTTAGAATACTTTACTCTTTTACCATATAATGGATCTTTTTTATAAGTTTCAACCACTACCGTAATAGTCTTGTCGTTTTTACTACTTACAACTTTTCCAACTAATTCTTTATGTTTTTCCATTATTTAACCTCCATTTCACGTTCTCTTAAAACCGTCTTGCATCTCGCAACATCATGTCTTAATTCTCTTATTCTTGAAGGTTTCTCTAACATTCCTGTTGATTGTTGAAATTTTAGATTGAATAATTCTTGTTTCATCTCTACTATTTTCTTGTTGATATCTTCAGTGGTCATTTCTCTTATTTCTTTAACCTTCATTATTTATCACCACCATTTTCCATTTCTTTGATTACAAACTTTGTTTTAATTGGTAATTTGTGACTAGCAAGTCTAAATGCTTCTCTGGCAACTGCTTCATCTACTCCCCCAATTTCAAACATGATTTTGCCTTCTTTAACAACAGCAACCCATTTATCAACAGCACCTTTTCCTTTTCCTTGACGGGTACCTAATGGTTTACTGGTAATTGGCATATGTGGGAAAATATTAATCCATACTTTTCCACCACGTTTCATGTATCTTGTCATAGCAACACGGGCAGCTTCGATTTGGTTAGTTGTAATCCAAGCACCTTCCTTAGCCATTAAGCCATATTCACCAAAACTTAAAGTTGTATTCCCTTTAGCTTTTCCTTCATAAGGTAATCTATGTACTCTTCTATATTTAACTCTTGCTGGAATTAAAGCCATACTACTTACCTCCTTTGTCCTTTGAAGGAAGGATTTCACCTTTATATATCCATACTTTTACACCAATTTTTCCAAATGTTGTATCGGCTTCACTACAAGCATAATCAATATCTGCTCTAAATGTATGTAATGGAATAGTTCCTTCTTTATATCCTTCACTTCTTGCCATATCAGCTCCACCTAAACGCCCAGACACACTTGTCTTAATTCCTTTAGCTCCAGCTTTCATAGCATTTTTAATTGCACGTTTTTGAGCCATTCTAAATGATGCTCTATTTGATATTTGTTTAGCAATTGAATCAGCAACTAATTTAGCATTCATATCAGCTTTCTTAACATCAACAATTGAAACTTGAATTGGATGTCCAATAACAGCTGCAAGTGCTTTCTTTAGTTTTTCAATTTCTTCTCCACCTTTACCAATTAAGACACCAGGTTTTGCAGAATGAATTGTAACTTCACATCTCTTTTTAGTTCTTTCAATTTCAACTTTTGCAATACCTTTATCTTTTAAGTTCTCATCAATATATTCACGAATTTTAATATCTTCTAATAAATATTTTGAAAAGTCCTTTTTAGGAGCATACCATTTAGATTCCCAATCTTTATTTATTCCGATTCTTTGTCCTATTGGACTTACTTTTTGTCCCATAATAATCTCCTATCTTTCACCTACGCTAATAACAATGTGACTTGTTCTCTTATCTTTACGACCAACATGTCCACGTGAATCGAACATCATTCTCTTCATAACAGGACCTTGGTCAACCCGAGCTTCTGTAACAACTAACTTTGCTTCATCCATCTTGTTGTTGTTAACTGCATTAGCGACAGCTGAATTTAATACTTTTAATATCATCTTTGATGCTTTTGTATTATAATTTATTAATATGGTTTTTGCATCTTGAACACTCTTTCCACGGATTAAATCAATTACTAATCTAATCTTAATTGGGGAAATTCGCATTCCTTTTGCAATTGCTTTTGCTTCCATACTTATTCCCTCCTAGTTAGTCTTTCTTATTCTCGCCATGTCCTCCAAACTTACGAGTTTGTGAGAACTCTCCTAATTTATGTCCAACCATATCTTCTGTTACATAAACTGGAATAAATTC
>CANRDV010000016.1 GCA_947629475.1 uncultured Bacilli bacterium | reverse complement strand
TATAATCGATATTATTCCAATAACTATTATATAAGACTTTATAAATTTTTTTGTTATGCTGTAATTTATTATTGCTCTTTAGTAATAACTGGTCTTCCTTCACTATCTAATAAAACTGTCATTCCACCTGAATATCCTGACTGTCTATAAATGTAATTTACTCCTGTTTTCCTATCTACCCATATTTCAATTACAGTTGCAGTTCCTTGTGAATAAATTTTTTCAAACCTTTCCTCTTTTTTTGGCATTATAAACTCTCCTCTCAAATTATTATTTATTTGACTTATACAAAATTTAATTTATCATACTACTTTCAAATTATCCACCATTTTTAATATCATTCCGTATAATACATTAATATTATTTTTGGCAACAAGTAACTTTACATTATCAGATACTTCTTTTTGATATAAATCATTTAAATATAAATTAGCCATGTAGGTTATAATATCACTAGATTGAGCAGCTCTTTTAATATTTTGAAATGCATTATTATAATTAGTTCTAACAATATAAATGAACTTTTCTAATGGTATCTTACCTCCAACTGCTTCATTTAAATTATCTATTGATTTTTCTATTATTTCATCAGCTATGTCAATGCTAGTAATAGCAGATAATTCCATTCTTAAAAAGCCATAAAAATATCCATAATTCACAGCATTAGTATAATTGTCATCTAAATCATTAAAAGCTCTCAATTTTGTAATCATATCCATTCCAACTACCATCATAAGATTTGGCATATCATCCTTTTTATATTTTTGCTTTTTCTTCAAAAACATTTTTTTCACCTCCTAACGCATTAAATTTCTTTTTCATACAATTTTACAAATTACTATTTAATAATCCACTCAAATTGTAACTTATTTAATTATGCAAGTAGCTCCATCCTTTTCAGATGACTCTTTAATATCTTCTAAAGTACTATTGTCTTCTTTTAATCCTTCAAATCCTTGCTCTTTTAATATTTCTTCACTAGCATTTAAAACATCAATATCTAAAATTGTATTATATTCATAATTTTTATCATCTCTTTCAACTTTTAAACTAACACCATCCTTATTAAACTCTTGGTTATTTTCATCTAAAGTTTGCTTAAATGCTTCCCAATTTTCTTTTACAGAAGAATCAGTAATTTTGGTATTAACCTCCATTTTCATATGGTTTAATTTATCATTTTTATAAGTCATAGAAATTACCTGTTCAATACTCATTCCTTCTTCTGTTTCCGTAGTTGTACATACCAAAGTTTGCTCCTTTTCTTCATTTCCACATCCAGTTAAACCTATAACTAAAACTCCCATTAATAATATACTTAATATCTTTTTCACTTTATTCTCCTCCTTAAATTTAATTTATCATAGTATGTAAGAAATTCTTACCTACTGATTATTTTATCTTTCTTTTTCATATTTTATCTTTAAATATTCAGATAAATTTTTTAATAAACTTACCCTATAATATTCTTCGTTTAATAGTTCATTATAATATTTAGGTATATACATCTTATTTCTCTTCTCTACATAATCTTGAATAATTGGTTTTACAAATAATTCTAATTCCTTAATATCATAATTATCAGCATAAGGGTCTACTTCAGAATCAACATAATAGAATGTGCTAGCAAAACGTTCATAACAAATATTTGAACTTTCATTATAATTTGATACTATATCATTAAATTCTTTTTTACTAATTTTATCATAATTTTTAAACTTTCTTATAAAATCTGTATTATTAGTAAAATCATCAGTTTTATAATATAAATAACAATTAGTAAGTATCTTAATGACCCAATCATATTGTTCTTTAGCATTGTTATCTAAATTCAATTTATAAGTACTCCAATTATATGTATTATTAAGTTTAGGATTAGACTCTGAAACTTCTTCTAGATTATTTTTTATATTATCAAGTAATTTATTATATTTTTCTAATTTTTCTTCATTTTCTTTTGTATTAATAATCATAGTATTATTTTTTTCATTGATAACTATTCCCATTACTACCATTACAAGTACTAATAATATACTAACAAGAACAGGAATTATTATCTTTTTATTCTTTTTTAATTTTTTCATTTTTCCTCCTATTTTAAATCTTTCTTTTTAAATATCATTAATCCTAAAGTTGTCGTTATTACTATTATTCCAGTTGCATAAATAGTAATTTTACCATAATTTGGTTCATAAGCATTTCCTAATATTTCACTTGCTTGACTATAGAGATTAATATCACTTAAAGTTCGATAAAATTTCCATTCAGGCATATTGTTATAACCTCTTTCATCATTATAATAGATATTTCCATTTAAATCAATATAATTTTGATTTTCATATTCAATATCACTTAGTTTTTTATAACAAACAAAAGATGCTAAAAAGATAATAACAACTAAAGATATATTTATAATAGTTGAAGCTATTTTATCATAAGTTAACATTTGAATAAAAGTAAATATACTTGAATAAGCTATAAGAATAACCACTATAGAAATAAAACTAAAAATTAAATTACTACTTGAAATAGTAATACTTCCCAATAAAGGAATACCAATAATTAAAGAAATTATTAAATAACTTAGATAAAATATTAAACTTACAAAACTAATAGTTATTAAGTTTGCTAAATAAATATTTGCTCTTTTATGTCCAACCATAATCTTGTTCTTAATAACTCCATCTGTATATTCAACACTTAAAAATAAACTTGTAAATATAGCAATAATAAATCCTATATATAAGGGATAGAAAAAGATAATATCTTCTAGTTTAACTACATAATCTGAATTTATTATACTATCCTGAAACTCAAACATAATTTTAAAAATAGCAATTAACATACTAACAAATATTAATATATATAAGGATTTACTCTTTTTCAATCTTTTAAAGTTTGCATATAATAAAAAGTTCACTTGTTACCTCCAATCAAATTCATATAATAATTTTCTAAAGTTTCATTAAACTCATGGGCTTCTTCAACAATTAAATTATTATTTGTAAGGGTGGTAATAAACTTAGCTAAATTATCTTGTTCATATATATTAATAGTATTATCTTTGTTTAGTTCATAATTTATATTCTTTTCTTTAAAATATTTAAGAAAATCTTTCTTATTATTTACTTTAATAACAAATTTATGTTTTACTTTTTCTAAAAGTTCCTGATTAGATATTTCTTCTATTATCTTTCCCTTATCTAAGAAACCATAGTTAGTGGCAACTTTTGCTAATTCATCTAAGTAATGACTAGAAATTAAAATCGTAATATTTTGTTCTTTATTTAAGTTTAAAATTAATTCTCTTACTTCAATTATTCCTTCAGGGTCAAGTCCATTAATGGGTTCATCTAGGATTAAAAAATCTGGATTATTAATAAGAGCAATGGCTATTCCTAATCTTTGTTTCATACCTAAAGAGAAGTTTTTAACTTTTTTATTATGAGTATTTTCTAAACCTACTAATTTCAAAATTTCATCAAGATTATTTAAATTTTTCTTTCCAACTATACTTGATTGAATAATTAAGTTATCTTTTGCAGTCATATCTGAAAAAACGGCTGGAGTTTCAATAATTGCTCCAATTTTCTCTCGTGATTTAATAATATCAGGACTTTTACCATTTATTCCATATATTGAAAAGTCTCCACTTGTAGGAGTAGTTAAACCTGTAATAATTCTAATTAAAGTTGTTTTACCACTTCCATTTTTTCCAATAAGACCATATATAGAACCTTTTTTAACATGAATATTTAAATTATTTAAAACATTAACTTTATTATATCTTTTAACAAAATTATTAGTTTCTAATATATACATTAACTCCACCCTCTATTTCTTAATTTCATTATAATAAAATCAGTCTTATTAGTCAACCAATTTTAAACCAAAACTATAATTTCTAGTATAAACTAACTATATTATTAATTTCTTCTTCACTTATTATATTAGAATCATATTTTATATCTACTCTTATATCTGTAATATCATCATAATAATAACTAGCAGCAAAGAAAATACCCTCTGTTAACAATAATTTCTTTATTATATTTTTAAAACACTCTTCACAATGTAAATCTTTTATAAATATTTGATAATATGGTAATTTATTTTTAAAATGTTTATCAAAAGAAATAACTAAAGGATAATTAGTAAAACTATTTATAATATCAGAAATTGTTACTAATTCATTATTATATTTTATCTTAAGATTAGTAAGACAATTATATCTATTAGTTTCAATATTTAAAATACCATTTAATTCTTTTAAATTTTCTATATTTATTTTGTTGTTACAATCAATTATTAAAGTTAATTCTTCCATTTTTCCTTTATAAAGTAAATTTTACAAAACATTCTTTTGTTTAATCTTCTATTCCATCTATACAATTTTCATAAATCCAAGTTTTAATATCATTCATATCATTGGTTTCATAATATTTAATTAGTAAAGTTAAATATTCTCCTATTTTTTCAACAGGAACTGCTATTATTCCTTGTCCATTTTTTATCATTTCTTTATTAGCAATTAAATTAGCAACTCTCTTATTTCCATCTTGAAACATTTGGCATCTTTGAAGCCAACAGAATATGCTAATACATCTTTCTAACTCGTTAGGAATTTTTAAAATATCTTTTAACTCGGTATCATAATCACACTCACTAGGAAGTTTAGGTCTCCAGGAAGTTCCTGTAATTCCAACGCCTTTTTTACGAAAATCCCCAAGTGGTTCTATGTTTTGTCCTTTACAAATTTGAAAATGAACCTTTTTGATATAATCAAGAGTTAATTCATCTCTTACATTGTTTAAAACATATTCCCAAGCATCAACTAATCCTTTTAATTTTAACATATTATCTACAGATATATTACCTGTGTTAACATTATTTAGAAAAGAATAAGTATCAGCAAATGTAATAGCAATTCCTTCTAAATTAGCACTTTTATATATATTATCAACTAATTTTCGCTTAGCAAAAAAGATATTATCTTCTATATCCATATTATATTTATTTTTCATAATCAATACATTCTCCTTTACAAATTAATTTTATCACAAAATAGATAAATATACAAGATTTTCTTTCATATTTATCACATGTATCATTATTAATTTCAAAATATTTTTAGCCTTTACTTATAAATATTATTTAATAATTCTTTTATCTTTTTAATTTTTTCTTTATCTTCAACATACTCTTTTCTTTCTTTAACAAAATTTTTAGAACCTCTTTTTTCAAAACTATATCTTGGTATTAGTTGAAGATGAAAATGATTCATTGGTCCATCACACATAGTACATAAGTAAATACTTTCAGCTTTATAGACTTTTTTTAGAATAATCATCATTTCTTTAGCAAAAAGGAAAATTGATTCGCATAAATCACCAGGAATTTCCAGCATATCTTTGTAATGTTTTTTACTACTTATAATCGTATGTCCAATTGCTCTTGGATTAGAAACTAAGAAACATTCAAATAGTTCATTTTCATATAACATTTTATCTTTATTATCTCCAAATACTATGTGATCATGACTCTTGTCATAACAAGTTGGACAAATACCTTGATTAATTAATATTTCAGGACTTATTTTTTTCATAAACTAAAATACAACCTCCGCTACTAAATTATTTAGATATTCAAGAATATTCTTCGTAACTTTTTCAATTGGTAATTCTAACCAATTATTTTTAATATTATTAAAATTTCTCGTAAATCTTTTACTTTTAAATATAGTTTGAAGTTCATTACAAATATCTATCATATTTTCATAATCAAGATTATCATTTAAAAATATATATTCGACAATTAATAAATAAAGTTTCTTTTTATCCATTTTAGTTTCATTTATTAAAAAATAAAAATCTAATATATCCTTATATCTTGTTGAAGTACTTCCAAAAATTAATAATGATTTTAATTTTTCAACAAATATTTGCTCTTTTGAATTAGCAAGTAAAACAATATTTTCCTTTAAAGCATCTATACTAAAAACTACTTCATCTTGTTTTATGTCTAAATTTTTGTGAACACCCAAATCTAATTTAGTAATAAAATTATTATTATATTCATCTATCAATTTTAGTTCGACACGTTTTCCTTTATAATCTTGCTGATTTAATTCTTCAATTTTATCATTTAATATTTCAATTGCAATACCATCATTTACTTGATTTAAACCACTTATAAATTTTCTAATTGATTTATCATCTAAGGAATATTTAATAAAATCTAAATCAATATCTCTAGTAGAACGTCTTTTATCATTTGATAAATTATGCATAACAACACCGCCCTTAACTGTAATATTATTAAGAAAAGGGCTTTTAGATATTTTTGATAGTATTATATCTTGACACACTTTACTTCTAGCATCAGGATATTCATAACCTTTCTTCAAATATTCTTTAATTAAATTATTTAAATTAATCATAACACCTCCATTTGAATAGTTTCCATTATATGCTCATGAATATCAAAACAACTAGCATATTTTTCTAATTTTCTTATATTCAATTCATATATTCTATTTCTGTAATTATTTATTATTTCTTTATAATAATCTAACGGAATTTGTTTTTTTCTTCTTATTAACTCAATTAATAATCGTTCCATGTCATACATATTTACTAATACACCATCAACACTCACCTTATTTTTACCTAATTCAAATAATTCATCCGTTGTAAAAATTTGAATAATTTTCATATTTTTTAATTTTTTAGCTTTATGTTTAGTTGCCAAATAATATTTATCAGGTATTACATCAGTTAATCCGTAATAATAAAAAGCCGTATCAAGTGTAAAAATAGCATTTGGGTATTTTTTTGCATAAATAAGCATTGGATTGACCACTTCTTGAGTTGAATATATTCCTTTATCAATTCTATATAACTCTTTATTTTTCACTTTTTTCTTTATATTTTCTCTAGTCTTTTCTATTTTTAATAATTCATTATAAGTATATAACATACTACATCACCCTTCAACATAAATTATAACATAAAGGTCGGCAATCGTCAATCGATTGCCGACCTTTATGTTGTTTTATTTTTTCTTAAATATATCTTTTAAGCCTACTTTTTTATTATATCTATTGTAATAGAAAGCAATTATAATTGAACCAAGACTATTACCTAAAACCATTACAAGTAAATACAAGAAAACTTTAAATGAGAATACACTTGCGATACTAAAGTAAAACATATTAGCAACACAATGTTCAAAGCCACATAAAATAAAAGCCATTACTCCCATAAAAATAGTCATATATTTACCTATAGCATCTTCTTCTTTTTTATAATTGTTTACAGCAATATACATAATCATACCACAAAAAATTGCTAGGATAAAAATACTTAATAAGTTATCATTTAATTTAGTAGTAACAATACTAGTTGCTGTTTCAATATAACTTTTAAATCTTGTTAAACGCATTAAACTACCAACACCCAAAGTTCCTAAAAAATTACCTATTAAAGATAATAATAATTCAATTAAATAACTTGGTTTATTTACTAAGATATATCCAACTTTCCCAGTATATAAATTAAAAGAATACATACAAACTGTAAGAAGTCCCAAGGAAAAGATAAAAGAACCTACTATCTTATCCGGAATAGCCAAATAAGCAATTCCTCCTATACTAATTAATATTCCAGCATAAATACCTTTAATAATAAAATCTAAATACTTCTTCATAACTACCTCACTACATTATAATTCTAGCATAGAAAAAGCAAACCTGCAATATGGTTTACTTATCTTTACTCAACAAATTTTGAATTATTATACATCTTACTTAAATATTCATCAGGATAATGCTTATCACAAAATTCTCCAATAAAAGTTTTAGGAGCCCTTCCCTCTCTTCTTGCTGTTTGTCTGATGGTTGCAGCTGATGTAATAAAAATATCAAAAGCAAAGAAGATTACTAATAAATTGGTAAGTAAGTTAGCTCTTTTTTTAGATATCTTATCATAAAACTTACAGATAAGGGGATATAGAAAATAGATGAATGCACAAATGGCTAAACCCCAAAATAACATAAAGGGAATTGAAGTTCTTCCTGCAATATTTAAAAAGTCATTTGAGTAATCCCAAGAAATTGTTCCCCAGATTTTTTCTTGAATAAAACTCATACTAAACTCGTATACTCCTCCAACTAAGCAACCTAAGATGAAGTTAACATACCATTTTCTTTCCTTATTGTTACAAAATAACAAGTAAATCAAGACAGCCCCAATTCCATAGACTTGACTAAATGGTCCATAAATTAGTCCTCTTTTAGATACCCAAGATATTTCTTTTCTAAAGATTAAAAACTTAGCAAAATGCAAAAGTTCTTCATAAAAAGTTCCAATTATACTTCCTACTGTAAAGATTATAATGCTTTTATTAAACTTATCCCTTTTACTATCCTTTACCATAATATCACCTATAAAATATATATTATTTTTTTATTTATATATAACTATATCTTTTAAGTTTTTTCGCATGAAATGCATATCAGATGGTTTTGAGTCATCAGAACGATAGCCAAGCGGAAGTAAACAAACGGGTTCTATGTTAGATGGAATTTCAAACTCTCTTCTTAAAATATCTTTATCAAACATTTTAACCCAGACACTATCAACTCCTAAATTAGTTGCTTCAAGCATCATATGAACCCCAACAATTGTTGCATCCATTTCATAGGTTGAATCGTCACCCTTTTTCCAAGCAATATCTTTATCACTGGCAATTATTAAACAAACGGGGGCATTATATCTACAAGGACTAGCTGCATCAATACTTGCTAATCCTTCTTTAGACTTTACAACATAAATTTTTTCAGGTTGTAAGTTCTTAGCCGTTGGAGCTAAAACTCCAGCTTCTAATATTTTATTTAGTATTTCATCACTTATACTAGTATCCTTAAAACTTCTTACGGAAAATCTTTCTCTTATAACTTTATCAAATTCCATATTATCCTCTTTTCAAGCAATAATTATAGCACAAAAATGGCAATTTGTAAATATCTAGGTGGATAATCAAATTTTTCTTGACATTTATGGCACTTTGTTGTATATTTTTCTTGAAGAAGTTAATGCTCTAATCGTTTTGGACGTTTTGTTTGAAGTCTTTAGGATATCATTCGTTAGAGATAAACTTCTTTTTTTAATACTTTTCTTTAATAATATTTTTCCTTGATTGATAAGTAATTAAGAAATAACCACCATATATAATAACAATAAAGATACTAGTCATGATAATAGATGGTAATAATTCTTCGGTTCCAAATACCTCTAAGACTTTAAGTGCAAAGATTATTCCAAAAACGGAATGAATTAAAGCTAAAACTAAAGGAGTCATAAAGAAGATAAATGTTTCATTAAATAAAGATTTATTAATTAATTTTTCATCAGTACCTATTCTTCTTAAAACTTGGAACTTTTCCCGATTATCACTAGCCTCAGACAATTCTTTTAATCCTAAAATAGCAGCACTACTGATTAAGAAAATTATTCCTAAATAAAGTCCAATAAAAGTTACCATCGAAGATAAACCAACCGTTGCTTCTTTAATTGAAAGTTTAGTAGAACCACTTGGAAGTAAATAATCTTTGGCTTTTAAACTTTTATCTAAATCATTAATACTATTTTCAAGTTTAATAATTTCATCTTGTATACTCGTTTTATAATTACCTAATAAATGATTTAAAATTAAGTAATCTTCATCTATGATATTATCACTTACAACAATTATTCCTGTATTAATATGTTGACTAGACATCTCTAAAAAACCATCCACACAATAGTCATATTTTGGTTTTAAAGTATATCCAAATAAATTAATTACTTCTCTATTTTTTAAAGCAACATTTCGAACTTCTATCATTGACTTAAAATCAGCAACAATAATATATTCATCATTATTTAAAGAATATTCCCTGTTACCATAAAATCTAGCTACTTTATTATAATCACTTATTTTCATGATTGATTCTCTTGTATCATAAGCCAAAAATGGATACTTGCTTCTTATTTCATTTAACTTTGAACCTAAAGTATGATTCATGGTTAAATCTTTAGTTGCATAAGTATTAACTTCAATATATTCTTTAAAGTAAGATGTAATATCAAAGTTAAAAAGATTAAACATATCTATAACTTTATATTTAGAATTTTTAATTTGATTATCATTATAACCATAATTTTTATAATAAGTATAATCTCTATCCATATTCATAGTTGTTGTAAACATCGCATCAACAGGAGCAAGTTTTCTTATATTTTTATTCATAGAGTTTTTGACAGTCAAACAAGATGATAACAAACAAATTGTAACAAATAACATTAAACAAATAATTGTTGTTGAAAAGACCATGGTATTAATTTTACTAGAAAACTCTCTTAAAGTAAAACTATTTAATCCTTTATAATAAAATTTTTTATTACTTCTTACAACTCTTAAAATTAAACCTGATAAACTCCAGAATATTAAGAATGTTGCAATACTTCCTAAAGCAATTGGAATTAGAATATCTTTAAATTCTTGTAAAGCACTTATATCGGAAGTTACCATTAAGTAAGCCTTAGTAAGAATAATACAAGCTAAAATAAAGACAATAATACAAATAAAAGGATTTTTTAATTTAATTACTTCATTTTTCTTAGCATCATTTAATAAATCAATTAACTTACATTTACTAACACTTAAAGTATTAAAAATCATTACGATTAAATACATAATACTAAAGTAAATAATGGTTTTAATCGTAGCACTTCCTGAAAAAACAAAGGTAAAGTTTGTTAAATCAGCATCAAACATATTAGCAACAATTAAACTCATGAATTGGGATAAAACAATTCCTAAAATAAGACCAACTCCTAAAGATAAGATACCAATAACTAAAGTTTCTAAGAATAAAATCAAAGATATCTTTCGTTTACTCATTCCAAGAGTTAAATAAATTCCAAACTCCTTGTTTCTTCTTTTCATTAAAAATCTTGATGCATAAATAATTAAAAATCCTAAGATAAAGGAAACAAAAATGCTAACCCCGGATAAAATTGAAACTAATAATTTAATAATTTCCTTAGTTGATGATGAGATATTTAGCATAATCGTTTGACTTTCTAAAGCATTAAAGACATAGAATATTGAAATACCTAAGATAAGGGTAAATAAATAAATAGCATAGTCTTTAATACTTTTCTTTATATTTTTTAAAGATAGTTTACAAAGCATCATTTAAATCACCGCCAAGTAAAGTTACAACATCAATTATTTTATCAAAGAACTCTTTTCTAGTATTATCTCCTCGATTTAATTCCTTGAAGATTTTTCCGTCTTTGATGAAAATTACTCTGCTAGAATAAGATGCTGTAAAAGCATCATGGGTAACCATTAAAATAGTTGCTTCTAACTCTTGATTTAAATATTCAAACCTTTCAAGTAACATCCGAGCGGCTTTTGAGTCCAAAGCCCCGGTGGGTTCATCAGCTAAAATTAACTTAGGTTCCGTGATAATCGCTCTCGCACTTGCAACTCTCTGTTTTTCACCACCACTAATTTCATAAGGGTACTTGTTTAAAATATTTTTAATTCCTAAATCATTTGCAACTTTTTTTATCTTTAAATCAATTTCATCAAACTTTTTATTTTGGATAGATAAAGATAAAGCAATATTCTCGTAAGTTGTTAGAGTATCAAGTAAATTAAAATCTTGAAAGACAAATCCTAACTCTTCTCTTCGAAATTTATTAAGACTATTTCCTTTTAGTCTCGTTATATCCAAACCTCCAACTAATATTTTTCCACTAGTTACTCTATCAATTGTTGAAATAAGGTTAAGTAACGTGGTTTTTCCTGAACCAGATGCTCCCATCACTGAGACAAATTCCCCTTTTTCGACTTCAAAAGATATATTATCAAGAGCCTTCGTTAAAGAAGACCTACTTCCATAATATTTAGAAACTTTTTCTACTTTTAAAATATTTTCCATTCTCTCCTCCTCACTTAACCATCATACCCTATAATAAACTATTTGTCGCAAATTTAATATAACTTAATCTTACAATTTTGTAATCTACTTTAAAACATCATAAAACTTATTCTTAGCAAATGTAATTGAAACTCTTGTATATTCATTAAAAATTGATTCTATTTCAATTTTATGTCCTAATTTAGAACATAAATTCTTAGCTATATAAAGCCCCATCCCCGTTGCTGATGGAACAATTCTCCCATTTTCTCCCGTAAAAGTTTTCTTAAATACTTCCTTTATATCACTTTTCGGTATTCCTATTCCATTATCTTCAATTATTAACTTAATTGTATCAACATTATCAATAGCCGATATTTTAATATAAGAATTTTTCCCTTTTTTATACTTAATACTATTATTAATAATCTGATTTAAAATAAACTCTAACCATTTAGAATCTGTATATACTTTTAAATTAATCTTCTCTACTTTAAAATCGACTTTATTATTAAGTAAATCATCCATATTTCGAATGCCAACATTCTTAATAATATTTCCTAAATCTACTTCTTTAATATAGTAATCACTTGCGGCATTTTCACATCTTACATAATATAAAACTTGTTCAAGATAATCTTCTAAATTCTTTAAGATAGACTTAAGTTTAATATCTAATAATTTATTATTATTTAAAGTTAAACTTAAACTGGCAAGTGGTCTTTTAACTTCATGAATCCACATCTCAATATAATCTTTAAAATCTAATAATTGTTCTTCTATTAAATTAACATTTTCACACATTGATTTATTTATCTCATATAATATTTGATAAACTATCTTCCCTTCATAAAACTCCGGTTTATTTATAGTTTCTAAAACTAAATAAGCTTTATCTAGTTTATTAATATTATTAAGTATATTATTATAAAATTTTTTCTTCTTATAGTAATCTCCCATTATTAATAAAGTATTAGTTATTAAGAAAATAAAAGTAATTACAAGAATTAAACTTATTTTAACTTTAAATGCTATTAATAAAAGAAAAACAATAAAGTAACTTAGTAAAAGTATTAAAATATTAATTAATTTATCTTTTAAATAATCTTTTAAATTCATGATATTATATAACCTTGTCCTTTCCTAGTTTCAATTATATTATTATAACCTAATTTAAAGAGTTTACTTCTAAGTCTACTGATATTAACAGTTAAGGCATTGTCATTTATAAATTCTTCATTGTTCCATAAAGAAGTCATTAGTTCATCTCTTTTTACTATTTTATCTTTATTATTTAATAAGTAAGCAAATATTATCATTTCATTTTTGGTTAAAATAATTTCTTTATCTTGATTTTTAATAGTTCCATTTTGGGTATTTATTATTAAAGTTTTATAGTTAATAATATTAGAAATTCGATTTACTCTTTTTAAGATAGCATTTATTCTAAGTAAAAGAATATTCGGATTATATGGTTTAGTTATATAGTCATCTGCTCCCAAAGAAATTGATAAGGCTTCATCCATATCCGTATTTCTACTTGTTACCATGATAACTGGAACATTAGATTTTTTTCTTAAATTTTGAAGTATTACCTCGCCATTTAAATAAGGAATATTAATATCTAGTAATAGTAAATCAGGATTATAATTTAAAATTGCATCTATTGTATTCTTAAAGTCTTTAACTAACTCAACTTCATAACCATTTAAAGTTAATAATTCTTTTAGTTCTAAACTTAATACTTCATCATCTTCAATTATCATTATTTTAGACATAAGTCCCTCCAACAAATATATTATATCAAAAAAACTATAATTCTTACCTTACAATTCTGTAAGAAATAGAAAAAGTATGCTTTTAATAACATACTTAATCTTATTTTTTTAATTTCTTAATATAATCAATTATTACTTCAGCAGTTTTTTCTTTACCAATACTTGAATCAATACAAAGGTCATAGTTTAAAGGATTTCCATAGGTTTGATTAGATATCATTTCATAGTAACTAGCCCTATTTTTATCAGATTTTAAGATATTCTTTTTAGCATTTATCTTAGTATCTTTATACATTTCCATAACTTTTTTAATCCGGTACTCAAGAGGTGCATAGATAAATATTCTAATTAAATTGGGATTATCTCTTAAAACATAATCAGCTGCTCTTCCAACTAAAACACAAGAACCTTTAGATGCAATCATTTTAATTACTTTTTCTTGAGCTGTAATTGCATATTTTACTGGAGTTGTTGTTAGATATAAATCATGTAAGATATCTTGACTTTCATTGATATTCGATACAAATTCTTTGTCTAGTCCACTCTCTCTTGCGGCAAGTGCTTCTATTTCTTTATAATAGTAAGGTATTTCTAATTTTTTAGCAACTATCTCTCCAATTGCTTTTCCTTGACTTCCATGGGTTCTTGAAATAGTAATAATAACTCCTTCATGAGATAATTTATAGTTAATCTCTTCATCCTTTAAGACTTTACCATCAAGTCCTTTAAAGAATTTAATTATTAAAATAATTGTAACTAATATTCCTAAAAGGTCGGCAATGGGTGCTGCAATTAAACATCCCTTTATTCCCATATATTTAGGTAAAATTATAACTAAAGGAACAAAAAAGATAATATCTCTTGTAAGGGAAACAATTGCGGCTTTTAAAGGTTCTCCCACGGCTTGAAAGAAAATTGAAGTCATTTTAATTAAACAAGTTAGAGTTACTAACATTAAGAATAGTCTAAAGGTTAAAGTTGCAAATTCCATATAAAGACTTGAGTTAGAACCAAATATTCTAATTATCATACTTGGACATATTTCAAAGAGAATTGTTGAGATAACACCAACTAAACTTGAGATAATTACAACTTTTTTAAATGTTTCTTTAACTCTTTGAAAGTTTTTAGCTCCAAAGTTATAACCTAAAATTGGTTGAGCACCTAAAATAATTCCCACAATTATATTAATAACAATTGAAAATACTTTCATAGTAATTCCAATGACGGCAATTGGGATATCAGAACCATATTTACTCATAGCGCCATATTTAGCAAGCATGATATTACAAACAAGAGAGATTATAACAATACTCATTTGCGTAATAAAAGTTGATACACCAAGTTTAATAATATTCTTAAATACTTGAAAGTTCATTTTAAAACTTAATAAGGTTAATTTAAATGTTTTAGTTTTAGTATAATAAATAATTGAAACAATCAAAGATGTTATTTGCCCAATGATAGTTGCAATCGCTGCTCCTTTAATTCCCATATGAAGTGGAAAAATAAAGATTGGGTCTAAGATAATATTGATAATTGCTCCAACTGCCGTTGCTGCCATTGAAAATCCTGGTGCACCATCGGCTCTGATTACCGCATTCATACTATTTGCAAGCATATAAACTGGAATTGCTGCTAAAATTATTTCAAAATAGTCTCTTGCAAGATTAATACTTTTTGGGCTTGCTCCAAATAAATATAATAAATTATCTTTAAAGATAAAACCTAGTATTAAAAAGATTATACTAATAATAAATGTTACTAAAATACTATTTCCTATTCCTTGATGCGCATTTTTTGTATCTCCTCTTCCTTGACAAAGTGATAGATAAGCAGCAGCTCCATCTCCAAAACACCAAGCAAAAGCAACAGCAATAATGGTAATTGGATAAACAACCCCCGTTGCCGCATTTCCTAAATAACCTAGTTCACTATTACCAATAAATATTTGGTCTACTATATTATATAAAGAACTAATAAGTAAAGATAAAATACATGGTATAGAAAACTTAAAAAGTAATTTAGATATCTTCTCACTTCCTAAAAACTTATTATTTTCTTGATTTTCCATTTTTAATTCCTCCTCCTTCTAAAAAATCAATTCTAATCCAATTTTACACAAAAAAATAATGCATAAAAACGTCTTGTTTTTACGCATTATCTGCTGGATCAGACTTATTAATTATATAACTTTTTGAAATTTTTTTCAAGAAATTTTTTTATTTTTTTAAAGTAATAAGTTCATTAATTAAATAATTATAATCACTTAAACTTAATTCATCTTGACTAACAATTATCTTATCATAAACATTTTTAAGATTATTATCATTAATATCTTTACCTAATTCATGAATATCATTAATAATATTATTTAATTTATTATCTTCAAATACTATATTCATATTATTTTCTATATCTTTATTAACTTTAAATATAGAATCATAAGAACTAAGAGTAATAATCGAAGGTTTAACTTCTTCTTCTAATTTTTTAGAATCAACAATATTAAAATCAGTAAATGGATTAACTTTATTATCAATATCATTAACTATATCTATATCTTCTAATTGTTCTATTTTAGTTTCTTTAGTCTTCTTAATTGGAACTATATCAACATCTTCAAGAACATAATCATTATCATTATAATTAATTTCAGGTATATATTCTACATTAGGTTTAATTTCCATAACTTTACTTAAAGTATTAACTCTTTCTAATTCCTTATTATTAATAGTTTCTACTTTAATAAGATTTTTATTAGTTGCTTTACTTAAACTAATACTATAAGCAATACTCTTAGATACTTTAATTATTCCAAGTAATAATAACCAAACAACAAATAACTTCATACTAAGTTCAATTAATACTAATAAATTATTATTAGTATAAACATTTAATTGTTCATAAACATTAATATTATTTTTAACAATATTATCTATTATTAAATAAAATATTATATTAAATACTATAAAGAATACTATATTTAAACCTTTAACTACTTTATAATCTTTAGAAAAAGTAGATTTAATTATAATAATATTTACTATTAATAATACAAGTGCATATACTGCTAAATTAGGAAAGAATAAGAATAAAAATATATTGTTAACTAAATAATCATATAATTCTAATATTTCCGTATGGAATAAACCAATTAAAGTTCCAAATAACGTAACATAAATAAGTATATATAATATTTTTGTAATCTTCTTATTATGAAACTTATTGCCAAGACTTAATAATAATACTAAGCCAAGTGCAATTCCTAATATTATCCAAATATATTTATTACTTATCAAAATATTCCAAAAAATATTTAATTGTTCTAATAAACTAGCTTGTACCATTATTACTACCCCCTTTTATTTTTATAAATCTTTTATATCTTCAAGTTCTAATATATATACAGTTTGTTTATCTTTCTTATTTCTTGTACATGTTACAAGTGTTAAACAAGTTTTTTCTGAATTTCTATAAATTGAAATTTTTCCAGTTTTATCTTGTTCATAGATATTAACTATCTTATAAGTATATTTCTTATTTTGATAATTAACATAAACCTTATCACCTAAAACTAACTTATATAAATTGTGGAAATATGCTATATAACTATTACCAGAATGTGCTGCTAATATAAAGTTTCCTTTATCAACATTAGGATAAGTTGAACCCTTTACTATTTCAATATTTCTATTTACATCATTATATTTAGAATCCATTGAAACAAATCCTCTATTTAAATTAATTTTAGGTATTTCAATACTTCCTACATAATAACTTAAGTAAGGGTCAACATATTCCTCTTTCTTTTCTTCTTCTAAAGAAGAAGTAGCATCATCAATGGTGTCTACTTCCTCAGAGATTTCAACAATTTCTTCAGTTTCACTTTCAAGCAATAAGCTATTCATATATGTATAAGCATTATCTACTTTTTCATTTAAATAATTACTTATCATAACTAAGAATCCACTTACTATCAAGGTAATACCTAGAAAAATTACAAATATTTTTTTATTTTGCAAATTTGACATAATATACGACTACCCCTGTTCCTAATGCTATTAAGATACTAGCAATAATCATAGTCATAGGGCTTACATTCATATCAGTTATAGGTACTGGAGTTTGAGGAGTATTGTACATAACAACACTAGTCATACTTCCATCATCTTTAACCGTAAATGTAACTGTCTCTTTACTTAATACATATCCATTTGGTGCAACAGTTTCTGTTAATGTATATTCACCTGGATTTAAACCTTCAATGTAATGAGGTTCTGTTTTAGAAACCCACTCATCTACTACTTTTCCAGTACTATCTTTAATTACCAAATTAGCCCCTTCTATTTCTTTATTATTAGTAATATCTTGTTTACTTACTTTAACTTTAGTTGTTTTAGTTTCTTTAGCATTATACATAACTACACTTGTAACACTACCATTATTTTTAACTTCAAATTCAATTGTTTCAGAACTTAAAACATATCCACTTGGAGCAATTGTTTCAGTTAAATAATAAGTTCCCTCAGGTAATCCTTCAATATAATGTGGTTCATTACCTGATACCCATTTATCAACAACATTACCAGATTTATCTCTAATCTCTAAAGTTGCTCCAGGTAATTCTTCTTTACTTGTTATATCTTGTTTACTAATTTTAACTTTAGTTACTTTAACTTCTTCTTTAGAATTATACATAACTACATTAGTAACACTTCCATCAGCTTTAACTGTAAAAGGTACTTCTTCATAACTTAAAACATATCCACTTGGTGCAATAGCTTCACCTAATGTATAATTACCAGGTGCTAAACCTTCAATATAATGTGGTTCATTAGTTGACATCCATTGTTCAACAACCTTACCTGTTGAATCTTTTATAGAAAGCATTGCTCCAGGTAATTCTTGCTTAGTTGTTATATCTTGTTTACTAATTCTAACTTTAGTTACTATTTTATCCTTTGTAAATTGTAATGTAAGAGGTGCACTAACTAAATCAGTCAATTCCTCATAAGTTTCTGTAGGAGCTACAACTTGATAATTGCTCTTACCACTTGAATATTTATAAGTAACATAAGTTACACCAGTTGCATGTACTTTAAAGGTTACTGTTCCCTTTTCACCATCTTTAACGCTTGAAACTGGTACATAAACTAAAAATCTTTCATCAGCATTAAATTCAGATTTAACTTCACCTTTAGTATTTTTTAATATTGTTCCTTCTGGTGCACTTTCAAGACTTACTGTATAAGTTCCTTTTGTACTAGTTAAAGTTACTCCAACCTCTCCAGATACAAAATATGTCTTTTCACTATTTAAATTCATAATAGTATTAGAAACATTAACTGACATAGTTGGAACAATATCTTCTGCATTTCTTGCTGTTTTAGCAGCAGTAACTAAATTATAAACATAAGCTTTCATACCAGTTGATTTAGCTGTAAATGATGTATTCCAGTTATGACTTCCTTTAGTTTGGTCAAAATATTCCCAAATTGCAGATTGAGTAATATAATAATCCTTCTTAGCATTACCAGTGAAAGTCTTATTTGGCCATCCATTCTTAATAATATAATCAAGTCCTTTATCTATAATTTTACCTTTAGATTTTAAAGTTAACCCAGCTGGTACTTTAGTATTTATATTACTAACACAATAACCATACATTCCATTAGTAAATTGCTTACGATAGAAGTTATAACCATTAATATAATCAGTACTTCCTGAGAAGTAATATAAATTAGATTTAGACTTCATCTTAAGTGAACTAGGTGCAGTTTTAGCATTAACATCTAATAAATTAATACTAGCAAATAATCCAACAAAAACAAATATCATCAAAATTATTTTTTTAACATTTTTCATATAAATTCCCCCTTTAATAATTTGACGTCTCATATTATACTACAAAATTCGTCAAAAATCAAGTATTTTTTAATTTTTTTCATATTCCCCTTATTATATGCCTATTCTATTCTTTATATAATTATATTTTTAATCTATTTTTAGCATTTTAAAACGAGAAATTTTTGGCATGACTGACATAAATTCCTCGTTTTTTTCTTCTTTTTCTTATGTTTTTACTTCATGTATCTTCAAAAATCTGACATTTGTTAACTTCTGAACTTACTTTTTTTGGTCGCAAATCCTTGATATTATTGAGTTTGCTCAAAACTGTCCGTAGTTAAGCCCTCGATGGGACTCAGCTAGTCAAAAAACCTTTATTTATAAGGATTTTTTCTTATATGAACCGATAACATTATTGAACTGATAAAGTGTAAGGTGCCGTCGAAGATCCATCATTATTTCCTGTTATTTGTACGGTGGATTTCAGATAAAGGACTGGCCGGACGCCGTAGCTGTAATACGCACGGTCGTAGTCAACGTAACCAACCGAACACCAGCGAGCGACACTGCCAGAGACGTAGGAGGAGGGCGACAAGAACCATTCGTAATCCGAATGGTTGGCTTCTTTAAATAGCCAATTCGTTGTTATATATGTACTATAATCATCATATAACTTTTTTGTACTCCAATTACTACTATCTGATGCAAATCCATAATCACTTGGATACATTAATCCTATTTCTCCCTCCCAATATGCTGCATTATTTGCCCATACTCGACATGTACTATTGCTTTCTACTGCACTTTGACTACTATTTGCACTTGGTCCTTTATTTCCGCTACATCCTGTTATTGCTCTTTCATATTTATATGCTTCTACTGTTGTATCATTTATTCCATGTGAACTTAAATAAGTTACTGTTCCCAAATACCATTTCGTTTTTTCTATCATTCCTTGTGCTTCTTCACTTAATTTTTTCAAATATCCATCTTCTGTTCCTTTTGAATTTAGCCAATTCATTAATCCGGCGTCTCCCCAATTATTATCATAATTGCTTCCATCATAATCCCAATAGGCATTTTGTGATGAACTACTATATCTTATTTTATATGTCTTTCCGCTTGCTACATATGTATCTGGCATATCTGCATATTTCAATACTTCATTTCTTACTATCTTCATGTGTTCATTTCCAGCATCGTCTTTAAATATTCCTATTATTCTCCATTTTTCATCATTAAATGTTACATAATTTTTGGCATCTGAGCCTGAATATCTATATTCTCTTATTGTTGACTTATCAGCATTTTTATCAGTAATTGGATTGCAACTTTCTTCACTACAAGTTGTAGGAATTCCTATTAAGCCTCCTTCTCCTAATTTTTTCTTTAAAGCTTCTACACCATTTTTAGAAGGAAATTCACTTGCAACATGTATTTCTATTATTCTTTTAGAAGATACTGTTCTTCTAAATAAAGCATAAGATGAATTTCTACCAATTAAAATTACTATATTTACAAGTGATAATAAACCAAATACTAAAATTAATACTTTACATCTTTTAATAAATCTCTTATCTTTTTCTTCTCTACTCATAATAACCTCTTTCTCTAAATAGTTTAAACATATTTATAATTAATATGCTTAACTATTATAACTAAATAAATTATAATATATTTTTAGCCTATTGTCCACCCTTTTATATTAATTTTCTTCAATTCGCAAAATTTGAAAAGTAAATGATGTAAAAATCTGTAATTGAAATCATAACATACATCTGTTATACTATTAATATAGGGATAGAGAGGTATGTATGAATATAAAAAAGAATGATAAAGAAAAAGCGATTGAAGAGTTAGAGGAAAATAAGTTAGAGAATGTATTTAATATAATTCCTAATATATCTGATAAGGTATTAGATCACTCAGAAGAAGATTATAATATAACTGCAATAATTGAAGATATCTTTGAAGAAAAAAGAAAATACAAAAGTGAAATATCAATGAGTTTATTAGTATTATCAGGAATTCAATCACGAATGAAACAACAGTTTTCAATAAGTGAAGTTCCACTTGCTTTAACAAGTGAAAAGGTAATATCAAGTATAGGTGTTAATATTAGTTATGATCCAAATGAAGGACTTTTAAAAGAATCTAATATAAGAGCAATGTTAGGCAGATATGAGCAAGAAGATAAAACTAATATAGAATTTAACAATTATTTTATAAAAAAAACAAATGAAGTAATAAAAACTATAATTGAAATAAATGGTACAGAATGTAATATCCATATATTAGATTGTAGCATACTAGATGTTAATTTAGATAATCCAAACTATGAAGGAAGTACCACAACTTACAAGGGAGGGAAAAAATTAAGAGGATATAAAATTGGCATGTTAAGGGGTGTAACTCCAACTGGAGGTATAATAGAAGAAGTATGTATGAGTACAGCAAAAGACCATGATTTTAAAATGAGTAAAGACATGATTATAAAAAGCAAGTATCTAAAAGAGGGAGATTATCTATTAGAAGATAGAGGATTTTTAGATATAGATTTATTTAAAGAATTAAATGGAAAAGGAATATATATCATAATACCTGCTAAAAAAAATATGGAAATATTCATTGAAGCTGTTGCAGCTGCAACAGCTGAAAACAATTGGATAAAACACCCCAATCCAAAAAGAAAAGGACAAGAAATAACATTAGTAAAGGATTTAGAGAGCGCATGGTTATCAGATGATGATAAAATTAAAAAACCAGAAAATTTAAAATTAGATTATAAAATTAATTGCTGTGTTATTAGATTTGATAAAGAAAAAAATAAAGATGTATTAACAGATGAGGAAATAATAGCATCAGATGATAAATATGCCTATGCTTGTATAATAACTAACAATGTAAATATTGATTGTAAAGAAATAGTTAGATTATATGAAATGAGACCTGAGATAGAAGAAGATTTTAGACAATTAAAAGATTTTTGGGGATTAAATACATATAAAAGCACAAAATATAATATTATAAGTTTTATTATTGCAGTTAGTCTTTTGAGATACAATTTATATCAATTTTATAAAGCAAGTGAAGAAGGAAGAAAATATATAGGAAAAAGTTTAATTGTTGAAGAAAGACATGGTTTATATATTGTAAAAAATGTTAGAACAGCTATTGTTACTGAACATTATTTTGGTATGCTTGAACAAGATGAATTGTTAGATTTATATGCTAGTTTAGATAAAGATAAAAGAGCTTTAATAAAAAAACTCTTATAACTTTAATTTCTTATGTTCTTTGATATTATCATTTTTTATAAATTTTGCGAATTGAAGTTAGTTAATTTACATAAATTATGTAAATTATTCATCAAAGAAATCATCAAAGAACTCATCATCACTTACTTCTTGATATTTATTCTCTTCTTTTAAATCCATATTAGGTTTAATATTTTCTGGATTAATATCAACATTTTGTTCTTTTATTTTACCTATTAATTCATCTATATTATCTGGTTTATTTTCTTCTTTAATAGGTGTCATTGGAATAGTTTTAAAATCATCATCATCAAATGTATCTAAGAAATCTTTAAATGAACTATCTTCATCTAAGTTTTCAATAATATTAGCATCTTGTACTTGTTTAGTATCTAATTTATTTTGTTCAGCTTTTTCTTCATCAGCAAGTCTCTTTTCTTCTGCTTCGATTTCTGCAATCTTAGCATCTAAATTAGCAAGTATTTTATCAACATCTATATTATTACTTTGATTATTAGATGGTTTATCATCATTAAATAAAGGTGGGAATGGAGGTTTAAATGAATCTCCCCCAAAAGGATTAGATGGAAAACCTCCAAAATCAGAAGGCATACTTGCAAAAGGATTATTTTGTTTTTTCTTTTCTTTAACAAACTCTCTAATATCAAATACTTTAACTTCTCTTCTGTCTCTTGGTTTTATTTTCATAATATCTGCTTTAGGAAAAACTCTTCCCCAATTCATTTTATAATCTGGTGTTAATTTTGTTTTAAAAGGTGCAGTTCTTAAACGTCTAATTATAACTTCATTCATTTTTAATTTTTGTAAATCACTTATAGTAATTAAAGGTCTTGTTTCATCAGGTTTACCTTCTTTATCACTTTTTACTTTAACTTCACCACACATCTTACTTATTTCTTCTAAAGCTTTTAATTCAGTTGAAATAAGATAAATTAAGTTACCAGCATTTCCTTTTATAGTTTCAGCATTTTGTTCACCATAAACTTCATTTAATTGAGCAAAGTTCTGAATAATCATAGTAAATCGCATTTGTCTACTTCTTGCTGCGGTAATCATTGTTGTAACATCTTTTAAAGGTGGCATATTGGCAAACTCATCTAGTAAGAAATTAGTTCTAACTGGAAGTTTTCCACCATGGTTCTGAGCAACATCAATTAAAGTTTCATAGATTTGTTTAATTAAAATTGTAACTAATGAGTGATAAGTTTTCTTTTCATCTTGAATAACCACGAATACGGCAGTTTTATGCATACCAATATCTTCGATTGAAAAGTCACTGTAAGATAGCATTTCTGATAAATTAATCCGAGATGCGAATAATTTTATTTTTTGTTTAAATACCGCAATAATACTCATCTTCGTATCATTTGGAGCCAGAATAGTACTTGATGCATTTATATAAGCTGCTCCATTAGGGTCTTTTCCATTAAAGTATTCTTTAACATAAGTACTACCCCCTATTTTTTCTTCTCCAACGGTTGTCATTAAACTAATACTATTTAAGTTTATTTCTTCTTCTTTAGCATCTTCGAATAATCCTAAAGTTAAACCTGAAAAATAATCTGCAGAAGTTTTTTCCCAGAAAGGGTCAGCATTTTTATTAGATTCATCATACAAAATATTTAAAGCTAAATCATCAAGTAACTCTATTGCTTTATCTTGATTACCATTTTTCCATAATCTATAAGGTAAAGTTAAAGGATTCCAAGTATTACCACGTCCAGGGTCACGGAAGTTTAATAAAATAATCTTATATCCTTTAGCCCTTAACATATTACTTTTCTTTTCATATAACTCCCCCTTAGGGTCTGTTATAATCATCGATTCACCATGTTTTGACAATAATTCAATCATAGGATAAATAATTGCTGTTGTCTTACCACTTCCCGTTGAACCTATTACTAAATTATGATATTCACTATCATCAACATATATTTTCTTACCATCATTTATTAAAGCAACTCCAGCATGTTCAGAATGTACATCTGTTGGAAGAACTAAATTAAGTTGCTTTTTCATATCTTTTTCTTCACACCATTTAGCATATCCATCAGATTTCTTTTCGGTTGTAAAACCAAATCCCTTTTCAAATTCAAAGAAATAACTTTTACAACTAACCATTAAAGCTATAACTGCAACTATATAAAATACTAAAGTTGCTCCGATTAAATCTGAACTAAAAGCAGGAAGTGGATTTAAATAAGTAAATTCTCCTGTTGATGTAATACTTGATAAATTAGAAATAGCTATTGCAACTATATATAAAAGAATTAAACAAACTATTATAAATCTTTTCATATCTTTAGAATCAAATCTTAATTTTAATTTCATAATTATCACCTATTCATATATTTTATTATTTACTTTATTTTTTCTAATTAATTTTAAAACTATAATTCCTATAATAATACCTAAGATAATTAAAATTAATATAGAAATATATATACTTACATTATACACGTAAATTTTATTTTTATCAAATGTTAATTTTATTTCTTTATCAGTTGTATTACTATCTATTTTCCAAGTATAAGTATTAGTATTTTTATCTATTGAATCTGCATTAGAATCTGTTACTACATATGGTAATTTTATTTTAATAATTAAATTAGATATATTATATCCATAAGTTCTATCTTCATTATATGGAATAAAACCAGATACATTAATATTTACTAAGTTATCTTTAATATTACTTGTAATTGAAGAAAAAGATTGTCCTTTAAAAATAGTATTATTAGTATATTCTTCTATAGAATTATAAGATTTTGTTGCTAATAAACCTGGATATTTAACATTATCATTTTTTAATTCATAATTATAATTATTATTTTTTAAAGGTTCTATTTGTTTAGTATCATCATAAAATTCTTTTACTATTGTTATAGGTAAATTTTTATAAAAATTATTAAAATAATCACTTGTACCTGTTATAAAAACTTCTTCATTTACATTTAAATCTTTATTAATATCTAAATTATAACTAACATCAGCACATCCTGTTATAAGAAAAGTAATCATTAAAACTAAAATTATTTTAAGTTTCATAGTTATCCTCCTATTTCTCATTAGTTATTACCATAAATGCATCTGTATTACTTCTTACATATTTTAAAATATCTGAGTTAAAATCAGCCCAATAGTTATCTCTACTTTTAGAAGTTGATACCGGGTCCCAAACTAATACTTTAGTGGTTGTTCCTTCGGTTTTAGCACCTACTAAAGCTATATAATGTCCAGTTGTTGTAGAATATCTTCCATTATTAATTGCCATTCTTGCAATTACAACAGTATGTCCATTTGCTAACATTTGAAGCATTCCATTAAGATTAGGGTCATTTTTTCTTAATTGTGTAGCATTTAATCCATAACTTTTTGCAAGTTTAACTATTAAATCATTACGATGGGAACTATAAGATGAACAGTTTCCGTAAGATTCTGCTGTTTTATTTAAATCAAGTGGGTCATGTTTTTGTCCAGTTAATAAACTAATAGCTATCGCAGCTGAGGTTATACTACAACCTGATGCACTTATACTACCACCAGCACACCAAGATTGACTATAGTTAGTTTGATGATAATGAAAACTTTCATTTAAATTAACTTGTCCACTAAAACTATCTGTTGTTGTATAATATAATCCTTCTCTAATATCAATAAGGTCAAAATTACTATAATATTTATGTAAAATTTGGTCATAAGTCATACCATTTCTAGAATCAGCTAAAGTATCTCCGGTATCCATACAATTACCTTTACAACCTGCAGAGTAAGAACCACCCTTTAAGTCATCACCACTTTTAAAGGTTTCAGGGGTTACTCCAGGTCTAACCATAACTACTCCAAAGATTTCTGATAATACTTCATCCATATATGCTTTTTGAGCTTCATTCCAAGGTCTATGTTGACCTAAAGAAGAACCAAATCTTTTTAAGCCACTATAAGCTGTACCATAAGTATCAGTTATATAACTACAACCATTATTAATATCACAAGAAACTAATCGACAATTTCCAGTTGGAAAATTAATAGTCTGGGCTCCCGGATAAAAATCAACATAAAAACTTCCTAACATATATGTTAAAGTGGCAACTACAAAGGCTTTAACTCCTTCTTTATTAGCCTCAGTTAAAGAACCTCTTCCAAGTTCTCCTTCAACTGCTCCTTTTAGATAATCTGTTAAACTAAAATATTGTGGATAATTAGTTCCTTTATTAATATTTCGATTATTAGAAAATACAGTATTACCTCGTTCATTTTTTGTAGTATTATAAGGAACTTCACATGTTTGTAAATATATTTGCATATTATCAGATATTATACCTGACATTCCATTTTTACTAATTGCTTCTTTAGCAAATTTATATTGTTCAAATATTTCATCAACTAATTTTTTTCTAGTTTCATAACTATTATCTTTTAAATAATCTTTATAATAATCTTTTAAGAAATTACTTTCAATTAAAGTATTATAAAATGCTCCCCCTACTTCTAAATCACTAGTATAATAATCATCAATTTTTTGAATCATTAAAGAAGCAACGGTTTTAATTTGTTTTTTAGCATTTGAATAATCAATTGAAGATGAAGTATCAACATTACCATCTTCACTTCCTTCTAATTCTTCAAGTCTATTTTCTAAGTCTTCATCACTTATATCATCAGCTCCTGCTCCACTATATAAGTCTTCATTATTAGCTAATAAATAACGATATTGAATAACAGTATCTAACATAACCCAATCTAAAGAAACACCATATTTGTCTTGATATTCTTGAACTATACCTTTAATTTTACCATCACTAGAACCACGAATAGCATTATTATAATCTATTTCGGCTTGTCGTTGTGGGTCATCTTGAGTAGAAATATAGTCTTTTTCATTATTAAACCAAGAATCTAAACTAAATACAGAAAGAACTGAACTAATAGGTCCTAAAAGGGCTTGTAATAATACAATAATTATAAGAACTCCAAAAGCAACAACTGCTAAAGCAATAATCATTTTTGTTTTTAAAGAAACGGATAAAGTTCCCTTTTCTTTAACTTTTTTATTGGTATCTTCTTCATAAGAATTATCATTTGTTTTTTCTTTTTCTTCTTCTGTTTCTTCTTTTTCAGAAGAGTTGTTAATATTTTTAGAGTTATAAAAGGAAGGTGTATGATTATTATTTTGTAAAGCTTTAGGTGCTTCTTCCTTAATCTTTTTATAAGCTTTATTAGCAGTTTTTAAGGCTTTAGAAGCAACTTTTCCTTTAGGTCCTAATTTATCTAAAGTTTTACTTACTTTATCAATATTATCTTCTTTTCTTAAATTACCAGTTGGTCTAATAGATTGATTAGGTTTTGACTTATTATTATTTTCTTCATTAAAAGGCACTGTATCAAGAGGAACATTATCTTTTTCAAGATTATTCTTATACGTGCCATATCTATTCGGAGTCGTATTTCTTGTAATCCGACTTCTATTTAAATTATTATTTAATTTATTGTTATTATTGTTATCATTGTCATTATTCATACGACTCACCCACCTTTACTACTAAATTATAAACCTCCACCAGAACCAAAGGATTCTAATTCATCTTGTGTTACAACAACATCAATTTGCATTCTTCTTGAACCACATACAAATAATGCTTGTCCTTGTGTATATCTTTTAATATTTTCAATTTCATTTTCATTTAAATCAACTAAATGAGCTAAATCTTCAACAGCTTGTTTTCTAAGTTGCATTATCATATAATAAGATGCATTATCAAAAATAGCTTTTCCTTGAGTTATTACTTCAGGGTCAGAAAAATCACTTGGTTGTTGAGTTATAATAATAGTTCCTGTATTATATTTACGACTTCTTCTTTGAACTTGAGCTAAGAAATCAGCACCAAGAACATTTTTTCCTCCTAAAAGAACATGTGCTTCATCTACCATTAAAATTGTATCTTTATTTCTATCTAGACAAAGTCCCCAAGCAAACTTTAAAATATTAAAGAATAAAGCATTTTTAATATTTGTATCTTGATTCATTAATTCTTTTATATTAAATACTATATAATTACTATCTTTTCTAATAGTTGTATGTCCATTAAAGTAATAACTAAGTTCTCTTACAAATGGTCTTACTTTAAGTTCCAAACGTTCCATTACATCTCTTTCATGAGTTTTTTCAGTTAATGATAATAACCTACTTCGAATAGTTTCATAAACATCACTAAATATTGGAAAATCATTACTTGTTTTACTCATAAAATTAGTTTCAAAATTAATATCAAAACGTCTATATGTATCTTGAACTATTTCACTAAATAAAGTTTGAACATCTTCTTCAATATCTGGATAATAATATCTCATAAAAGCTTTTAAGAATTGTAAAGTTCTTGTTAAAACTGTATAACCTAGTCCTTGACTTATTTCTTCTTCATCAACATCTATAATTATTTCAAGGGGGTTAATCATTCCAAATGTTCCACCTTTACCAAGGTCAACAATATCTCCTCCATATAACCTTGTCATTTCTTCAAGTTCATTTTCAGGGTCAATCGCAACTATTTGGCAACCATTTCTAATATGACCTCTAAGTAGTAATTTAGCAGCCGTTGATTTACCTGAACCAGAACCACCTAAGATAACCATATTAGCATTATTTCGATTTGATTCTTTACGATATTTATATAAGAATTGATTAAATAAAATTACTCCACCTGAAAAATCTATTCCAATTAAATTAGATAATCCTGGGTCTTTAATTGAATCAAAGACAAAAGGATACATTCCAGCAACAGTAATTGATGGAATTGGCGTTCCAATTCTTTCTTCAATTTTTTGTTTAGGGAAAATTGGTAAAATTGATTTTAATAAAGTTTCTTGTTCAAATCTTAAAGTAACTGCTCGAAGTTCCATTGAATCTAAATAATTTTTAACATTTGTTTTACGCATTTCTAAGTCTTCTCTTGAATCAGCTGTAATCATAATATGCATTTGAAAATCAAATACTTGAGATTGATTAGCTGCAAGCATAGAAACAAAATACTCTAAAGA
>CANRDV010000015.1 GCA_947629475.1 uncultured Bacilli bacterium | reverse complement strand
TTCATCTATTTGTCTAAAACCATCTTCGATTGCTTTATCAAAATCAGAACCTGCTACCTTAAACTCAATTATATAAGTTGTTACATTCTTATTATAAGGTTTTAATATTAAATCATATCTTCCATATCCTGCTTCCCTGTTACTAGTTATTTCATAATTATTACAACCACTTCTTAACAATCCCATTGTAAAAGCATGATAGAAGTTTTCTCCATTATTATTATCAGGTACATCATAATAACTAAAACTTTCTATTACAACATTTTCAAAAGTTGTTTTAAATAATTCTAACTTATTATTATATAAATATTCTGTAAAATCATAACCTTTTAAAGGATCCTTAAACCAATTTTTAACAATACTTTCGAGTTCTTCTTTTACTTCTAAATTAGGAATTCTAAGTTTTACATCTTTTAAATCTGGTTTAAATTCAGCTGGTGTTAAATAACCACTTAACATAAGTAATGTATAAATGTTATCTCTATCTCCCTCTAAATCAGTTAAGTCTAATTTAATATTTAAATTAATATGTTCTATATAATCTGTTTTAAGTAAATTTTCATAACTATTTAATATTTCTTGTCTATTATTTAGATTATAAATTAAGTTTTTAATTAAGTGAACTCCTCCTGTATTTCCCCAATAAGGAATTAATGCATGGTCATAATTTCCAAGAAAACTTAAAATACTCCATGGATTATAAATAGTATATTTATTAAATAAATAACCATCATACCATTCCTTAACATCATCAAAATTATCAAGTAAATTGTATTCTCTTAAAACATCTTTTACTTCACTTTCTGTAAAGCCAAAATAAGTAGAATATCTTGAATATGTTAAATCATAATATACTATATTATTGGCTCCACCAAAAATATCTCCAAAAATCATGCCAATTATACCTGTTATTATTCCTCTTTTTAAATTATTGTTACCTTTAAATGTTATTTCAAATAATTGACCAATAAATTTTTTAATCTCATCATAATATCCCTTTTCATATGCATGAAAGATTGGAATATCATATTCATCTAATAAAACTATTACTTTTTCTCCATAATATTTATTTAAATAAGCAAGTAAATTAGATAAAGCATCTTCTAAAAATCTATCTTCTTCTTTTCTAATAATCTTTCTAAAATCTTCTTTTTCAATTTCATCTAGTTTATCACTTTCTAATAAATATTCATACTTACTAAATAAATTTGCCATAAGTTCTTTATAAGAATTTATAAAATTTTTATAAGTATCTGCTTTTAAGTCTCTAAAAGAAATTGATATAACTGGATACTTATTCATCTCTTTAAAGTATTTTTCCCCTTGTTCCATTATCTTAAGTCCATTAAATAAAGTCTTATCTTTATATTCAAGATTAAAATAATAATTAAGCATAGACAGATTTAAACTTTTACCAAATCCTCTTGGTCTTAGAAAGCATATTGCTTGTGAACTATAATCAATTAATTCTTTAATAAATAAAGTCTTATCAACATATAAACTATTACTTTCTATTAATTCTTTAAAATCATTAGTTTTTGTATTAATTATTTTTTTCATTGTATAATGTCTCCTTTGATACAATCATATCATGAAAGTATTATAAAGTAAATTGTTTTCATGTATAATTTTTTTAATAACTAATAATAAAGACAAAGGGCTATAATTAAAAACTCTATCTAACATTAGATTAACACTCGAATGTTATATCTACTTGTTATGTGATAGAGTTTTATTATTTTTATCTTGTTTCTATTTTTAATCTTTTTCCTTTAAAGGCTATAACCATCTTTATAACTTCATAGTCTTTAACGTTATAAAAATATTTTCTATCTTCAATCTGTTTAAAGCCAAGTTCCAATGTCTCTTCAAAATTACTTTCATCAGTTACTAATTTAAATTCAATTACATAAGCTGGTATATCTTTAACTTTAGGTGTTAACAAAACATCATATCTTCCATATCCAGACTCTCTATTACTAGTTATATCATATAGTTTATTATTGGCTGTTAAAAGTCCTAAGGCAAAGGAATGATAAAAAGCCTCACTTTCCGAGTTATTAGGTAAATCATAATAACTTAGACTAGAAATAACTAAATCTTCAAAATCACTTTTAAAATCTTTAAGACTATGATTAGCCAATAACTTAATAAAATTACGACCTCCATAATCAATCATAAACCAACTAGATGCCATTTTAATTAAATTTTTCTTAATCTCTAGATTAGGTATTCTTAAAGTTATATCTTCTCCATTACCTATTAAAGTAGTTGGAGTTAAATAACCATTTAACATAAATAAAGTCCAAACTGTATCTTCATCACTTTTTAAACTTTTAAGTTCCATTCTTAAATCTATGTTTACATGTTCTATATAACCTTTTTCAAGTAAGCTATGAAATTCACTTAATAGATTTGTTTTATCTTCTATATTATAAATTAAATTTTTAAGTAAATCAACTCCACCTGTATTAGCCCAATAAGAAACTAATTCATGGTCAGTATTTCTTAAATAACAAAGGATACTCCAAGGATTATAAATTGTTGTTTTATTAAATAAATATCCATCATACCATTTCTTCACATCACTAAATTTATCACCAAGTCCATATGTCTCTAAAGTATTTTTTACTTCTTTTCTAGTAAAACCAAAGTATGTTGAAAACTTACTATCAGTCATATTATAAACAATTATATTGTTTGCATCACTAAATAAATTTTCTTTGCTTATTCTAGATACTCCTGTTATTATCCCTTTTTTTAAATTACTATTGTCTTTAAATGTTGTTACAAATAATTGTTTCATGAAATCTATTATTTCATTGTAATATCCTTTTTCGTATCCATGTAATATTGGGGCGTCATATTCATCTAATAATACTATTACTTTATTATTATAATGCTTATTTAAATATACTACTAGTTTAGATAAAGCATTTGGTAATAATCTATCTTCTTCTTTTCTTATAATTTTTCTAAAATCTTCTTTATCTGTTTCATCTAATTTATCACTATCTAATAGATAACTATAATCACTATAAAAAGTTTTCATTATATCTTTATAATTATCAATGAATCCTTCATAATTATCAAATTTAGTATCTTTTAAACTTAAAGATACAAGCGGATATTTATTTGCCTCTCTTAAGTACTTTTCGCCTTGTTCAAGTATTTTAAGTCCTTTAAATAAAGTATTACCTTTATATTTAATATCAAAATAATATTTAATCATAGATAAATTCAAAGTTTTACCAAATCTTCTTGGTCTTGGTATCATAATTGATTTATCTTCATTATCAATTATTTCTTTAATAAGTAAAGTTTTATCAATATATAATGAATTACTTTCAATTAATTCTTTAAAATCATTAGTTTCTTTTACTTTAATTTTTTTCATAAAGATATCATCTCCATTTCTATTTATAATTTTATCACAAAAGTCTCATAAAGTAAATTAATTTTAAGAATTATTTTTTAATGTATAAAATTTTTAAAATAACTAATAATAATAGAGACAGATGTATTATTAAGTTAATATATTTGTCCATAAGCCTTAAGGGCTATAATTAAAAACTCTATCTAACATTAGATTAACACTCGAGTGTTATATCTACTTTGTTATGTGATAGAGTTTTATTTTTTATCTTGTTTCAATTTTTAGTTTCTTTCCTTTAAAAGCAATTACCATTTTAATAATCTTGTATCCTTTTAAACTTACTTCATATTTCATCTCATCTATTTGTCTAAATCCATCTTCAATTGCTTTATCAAAATCAAGATCTGATACTTTAAATTCTATTATATAAGCCGTTTTATTTTTATCAAATGGTTTTAATATTAAATCATATCTTCCATATCCAGACTCTCTATTACTAGTTATTTCATAGTTATTACAACCACTCCTTAATAACCCCATTGTAAATGCATGATAGAAATTTTCTCCATTATTGTTATCTGGTACATCAAAGTAACTAAAACTTTCTAAAACTATATTTTCAAAATTTTCTTTAAATAATTCTAATTGATTATCATATAAATATTTTGTAAAATCATAACTCTTTAAAGGTCCAACCATAAACCAATCTTTAACTATATTTTCTAAATTATTTTTAATTTCTAAATTAGGTATTTTTAAAGTTGCATTTTCATAGTTTTCTAAAAATTTATTAGGAGTTAAATAACCACTAAACATAAATAAAGTATAAATATTATCTTTATTTCCTTCTAAACTACTAAGGTCTAGATTAACATTTAAATTAATATGTTCTATAATCCCTACTTTAAGTAAATCTTCAAAACTATTTAATATTTCTTCTCTATTATTTAAATTATAAATTAAATTTTTAAGTAAACCTACTCCTCCTGTATTAGTCCAATAAGGTATAAAGGCATGGTCTTCATTCTTTAAATATTTTAAAATACTAATTGGATTATAAATAATTGTTTTATTAAATAAATATCCATCATACCATTTTTTTACATTATCGAAAGTATCAAGCAAACCATATTCTTTTAAAGAATCCTTTACTTCATTTTCTGTAAATCCAAAGTAAGTAGAATATCTTGAATCAGTCATATTATATACTTCTATATTATTAGCATCACTAAATAAGTTTTCTTTACTTATTCTTGATATTCCAGTTATTACGCCTTTTCTTAAATCGCTATTATCTTTAAATGTTGTTACAAATAATTGTTTCATAAAAGTTATTATTTCTTCGTAAAATCCTTTTTCATAAGCATGTAAGATTGGAGCATCATATTCATCTAATAAAACAATTACTTTTATATTATAATGTTCATTTAGCATTAACATCAAGTCAGAAATAGCACTAGTTAAATTATCAGTATTCATGTAATAATAATCTTCAAAAACTTTTTTAAAAGATTCGCTTACTCTATCACTTTCTAATAAATATTTATATTTTAAATATAATTTACCTATAATTTTTTTATATTCATTTATAAACTCTTGATAATTATTTGTCTTTAATTCTCTAAAGGAAATTGAGATAACAGGATACTTATTTTTTTCTTCTTTATATTTTTCTCCCAATTCAGATATATTTAATCCTTTAAATAAATTATTATCTTTATAATCAAGATTAAAATAATAATTAAGCATAGACATGTTTAAAGTTTTACCAAATCTTCTTGGTCTTGGAAAACATACTGTTTTTGATGTATCATCAATTATTTCTTTAATAAATAAGGTTTTATCAATATATAAGCTATTTGTTTCAATTATTTCTTTAAAATCTTCTGTTCCAGTTGCTATTTCTCTTTTCATATATATCATCTCCTTTTGATACTTGTATTTTATCATAAAAGTATCATAAAGTAAATAAGTTTTAATAAAAAAACTCTATTTATTAATTATTAATAGAGTTTTATTTTATTCTTTTATAAATATTTAATACATTATTGGTTGTAATTCTTGTTACTTCAGGAAGTGATACACCCTTAATATTAGAAAGATTCTCTGCTATAACTTTAATATACATAGGTTCATTTCTTTCTTTTCGATATGGTTCAGGAGTAAGATAAGGACTATCTGTTTCTAAAACAATATGACTTAAATCTATATTTTTTAAAGTTTCTTTTAAATTAGTATTCTTAAAAGTTGATACTCCACCTATTCCTAAGAAATAACCTAAATCTATATATCTTTTAGCATTTTCAAGAGAACCTGAAAAACAATGAATTGTTGTTTTTAAATTATATTCTTTTAAAATATCATAAGTATCTTGATAAGCATCTCTTGAATGAATAACAACTGGTAAATCTAATTCTTTAGCTAAATCTAATTGCATTTTAAACATTTTAATTTGTTTATCTTTATTATCTTTATTATGATAATAATCTAAACCTATTTCTCCAATTCCAATTATCTTCCTATTATTCTTAATTAAATCTTTTAGATAGGATATAGAGTTATTATTAAAATTATCTACTTCATCAGGATGAAAACCAATTGTTAAATAAACATTATCATACTTATTAATTATTTCTAATCCATCTTGAATACCTTTTAAATCACATCCTGAGATTATAAAATTTTTAACATTATTGTCTTTTGCCCTTTTTAAGATATTATCTATATCATCTGTTAATTCAAGATGAAAATGGATATCTGTTAAACTATTCTTGTTCATTTTTCTTCTCTATTCTCATGAAAATTGGTTTAAAATCATTTATTTTCTTAGAAACTTCTAACTGACCAAACTCGGATATTGTTTCATAATCAGTCATATTTGTATTTAATTGTCTTAATATTTCTTTTGAAGTATTCATTAAGAAAGGTTTTAATAAGATTGCTCCAATTCTAATACTTTCAAGTAAGTTATATAAAACATTTTTTAAAGGTCCTTTATCTTCTTCTTTAGCTAAGACCCAAGGTGTTGTTTCATCAATATATTTATTACATCTTCTAAATATTTCAAATATTGCATCTAAAGCTTCAGGTATTTGTAAATTATCCATATAGTTTTCGACTTTATCTTTCGTACTTGTTACTAAACTAATTAGGTCTCTATCATAATCAGTTTCAATAGGAGAATTTTCGATTACTCCATCAAAGTATTTATTTAACATTGATAAAGTTCTGTTAACTAAATTACCAACGGTATTGGCTAAATCGGTGTTATATCTGGTTACAAGAAGGTCTTCACTGAAAGTTCCATCACTTCCAAATGGGACTTCACGAAGTAAATAATAACGAATAGCATCAACCCCATATTCTTTGATATATTCTCTTGGATCACGATAATTACCTAAACTCTTAGAAATCTTACCACCATTGATAACTAACCAACCATGTCCAAATATTTGTTTTGGTAAAGGTAAATCTAAAGCCATTAATAAAGCTGGCCAAATAATCGTATGAAATCTAACAATTTCTTTTCCAACAATATGCAAGTCAGCTGGCCAAAATTTCTTGAATAAAGAGTCATCTTCACTTAAATAACCAAGAGCACTGATATAGTTAGATAAAGCATCTATCCAAACATAAACAACATGTTTTGAATCAAAAGTAACAGGTATTCCCCAATCAAATGTGGTTCTTGATACACATAAATCTTCAAGACCTGGTTTAATAAAATTATTAATCATTTCATTTTTTCTAGATACCGGTTGAATAAATTCAGGATGACTTTCTATATAATCTACTAATCTATCTTGATATTTACTAAGTCTAAAGAAGTAAGCTTCTTCTGATACCATATTAACATCTCTTCCACAGTCAGGACACTTACCATCTACTAATTGACTTTCTGTCCAAAAAGACTCACAAGGGGTACAATAAAGTCCTTTATATTCTCCTTTATAAATATCTCCTTGGTCATATAATTTTTTAAATATTTTTTGAACTGTTTCTACATGATAATCATCAGTTGTCCTAATAAATTTATCATATTCAATATCTAATTGTTTCCATAAATCTTTAGCATCACATATTATCTTATCAACATATTCTTTAGGAGTAACTCCAGCATCAATGGCTTTCTTTTGAATCTTAAGTCCATGTTCATCACTTCCTGTTAAAAAGAATACATCATATCCTTGTAATTTTTTAAATCTTGCAATTGCATCGGCTATAACGGTTGTATAACAATGCCCAATATGAAAGTTAGCCGATGGATAATATATTGGGGTTGTTATATAATATTTTTTCTTTTCCATAATCTTTTCCTCCATTTTATTATATTTTTTTTACTTAAATAACCTACACCATTTCTTAATTAAAAAAAGATTCTAATCCCAAAGGACGAGAATCTCGTGGTACCACCTTATTTCACATATTTCTATGTCTTATTACTTTTTAACGCGAGCAGCGTAGGTTTACCCTAAACTCCAGAACCATCTTCAACTAGTAGTAATTGTCTCTTCCACCATCCAAGACATCTCTTTAAATACTAACTAATCTACTCATTCCTTCAAAGTTATGTCTATATTCTAGCACATATTTTTTATTTATTCAAGATATTTATCTAAAAACCTAAACATTAAATCAAATAATTTTAAATCTGTATTTTCTAAATTAGTATCTGATAACAAAATTAATAATCCAACTGTATCTCCATTTTCAATAATTGTTTTGATGATAAAAGAAGCCTTAATATCATCTTTATTACTATTTAAAGATAAATTAACGGGGACACTTTCTTTTACATCTTTTCTTTCATCTAATATATTATTTAAATAAGGACTCATTTCTAAATTTTGATATTCTTTATAATTACTAGATGTTAAAGCTATCTTATTTAAATTAGTTAATATAAAATCTTTATTAAAGACACTTTCTATACAATCAATTAAATTAGTAAGTGATATATCATATTCATCTAAATCTGAATATCTATTTAAGATTATACTATCATCACTTACATTAATCTCTACTTGTTCATTCTCTTTAATCTTTAAAACTTTTCTTATTTCTTTAGGAATAACTATTCTTCCTAAACTATCAACTCTTCTTACCATTCCAGTTGTTTTCATTTAATCACCCAATTTTAGTATTGGTTAAATTTAGAAAAATATACTTTTTCTTTAATTAAACTTTTCTACATTATCAAAATTTTCTATCTCTTTTACAAATTCTGACCTATTTAATCTTTGTTTTGGTATTAAAATATAAACTTTATTTTTAGTTCTAGTAAGAGCAACATAGAAAAGTCTTCTTTCTTCAGGATATTCTATTAATTCATTATTAATAGGTAGTAATATTTTAATTAAAGGAGTATCCATTATTTTAGCTGGAAATCCTTTTATTCCATCTATTCCATTAAGTAATATTACTTGATCAAAACCTAAACCTTTAGATGAATGGACAGTTAAATAAACTAAATGTAAATTTTTATAAATTATCTCATCATCTATTCCTCTTTTAAATTCAAAATCATTTAATACTTCATCTATATCATCATTAAATCTTCCTAATAATAATATTTTATAGTTTTTATTTTCTTCTTCTAGTTTATCTAATATTTGTTTTAATTTAATTACTTTATCATTTTCATAACTAACTAATTCAACAGGATTGTCTAAGTGTTTATTAGAATGTAATTGTTTTTCTAATTGTTTAGTATTTTTTAAAATAAATTTACCTGATATATCTATTAATTCTTGACTATTTCTATAAGTATTTGTAATTCTTAAGATATCAGCATATCCCATTAAGTTATAGAAATTTGTAAACATATTAATATCTGAGCCTGAAAAAGCAAATATGGCTTGCCAATCATCTCCAACAGCAACTATCTTTGATTTATAAATATTTGCAAGTTCTTTTAATAATTGATATCTAATTACTGATATATCTTGGTATTCATCAACAATTATATAATCATATTTTAATTTATTAGTATTTTTTATTTTCGAAATTCCATAATAAGCATAGTTAATCATATCATTAAAATCAATTATGTATTTACTATGAATAGAATAATCATAATAATTATATATTTCTCTTATAAACTCTAATTGTTCTTTTAAGAGATTATCATTAACTTTATTTTCTAACATAATAAAATCTTTATCTAAATAACCTTTATTCTTAAAATTAGATATAAATAAAGAAACTAAATTACTAAACTTAAAGTAATGTCTTCTTTGATTAGAATAATAAAGTATTCTAAATATTTCTTCATCAGTTAGTTTTTGAAAAGGAATATTTCTTTTTGTTAATTCATCTTTTAAAACTGTTAAATAATTAACGTTGTAATCCTCATATTCATTATATAACTCCATTAAATCTGTTTTATAGTGTTGATGTAATTCTCTTTTCTTTTTAATTATTCTATTATATTCATTTATTGAAGATGAAGAAATAGTTCCATTTTCTTCTTTAGTTGCAAGACCAAAATATTCTACAAAGTATTCTAATTCTCCATTATAAATAGTAAAATCTGGACTATAAGAATGTTTATTACTAACAAAATTAGGATAGGTTTTTTCATATTCATATTTAATATTATTGAGAGTTAAAAAGTTAGCAATTTCTACTTCTCCTTTAGATTTTAATTGTTCTCCTTTAATTGTAATATTATTTTTTAATCTTTTTTTGATGGCATTGTTATTGTACTCTTGTAAATTGTTTTTATTTTTTTCATATGTAAGATTACAACTTGCTTCATAAAATTCTTCAAAGGTAGGATATTTAATTGCATCTTTTGGAAAAGTAAGGTATTCTTTAAATAGTCTTGTCATAGTTTCAAATTTCTTTTTATCGGGAAATACTTTAGTTCTTATGTATTTATCTAGAATTAAAGCCATTGTACCTGAACTACAAATTTTAACTGGTTTATCAAATATTTGTCTTATAAATTGCATTCCTAATTTATGAAAAGTTAAGACTTCTACTCCTAAATTAAATTCTTCATTTATTCGATAGTCTAGTTCCATACAGGCTTTATTCGTAAATGATAATAATAAGATTTTACTAGGTTCTATTCCTTTCTTTTCAATTAAGTATTTGGTTTTAGCTGCCATCGTTGTTGTCTTACCACTTCCAGCTCCAGCTACTATTAAGGAATAATCTTCATCTGCAACAATGGCTTTTCTTTGTTCGTAATCAAGTTTAATATTTTTATCTATATCCATGAACATATTATCAAAATAGTCTTGATATCTGTTTAATTCATAATCAATAAATTTATTATTATGATTTTCTAAATATTTATAACCATCATTACTAATTAATTCAATATATTTATAATATTTTGAATCTTTTAAAGTGTTTAAGTATTCATTTATTTTTAATTCTTCAAGAAAATTATCATAGTCTCTTTTAGAAATAAAAATATCTTTATTTAAAAACTTATTATATTTTGAAACTATGTCTTTAATTAAATTATCATTTACTTCCATCTTAACCTCTTACTACTCTTATATTAAAATAGTATCATAGAAACATAGTATTATCAAGTGTTTTAGGTCATGTAAATTAATTTTTTTAATTTATAGTTATTAAATAGTTTGTCCGTTCTACATACAAAAAAGAAACAATTAAATTGCTTCCTTTTCTAACATTTTATTAGCAAGACTAATATTAAATAGTTCTAACATTGACTTGTAATATTTGTAAAATTGTTCCTTAGGAACTTTCGTAATTTTACCAATTAATTGGTTTTCTTCAATTCTCTGTGGTATTTCTATTCTGATATATGATTTTTGTTTTAAGCCTAATTCTTGCCAATTTTCAATTTCTTGAATATTGCTAACATTATTTCGTTTAGTCGTTACTTTTAATGCCAAATAATCTGAATTTTCAATTACAAGCATTCCTTTTCCTTCATCAACTATTAAAAAAGGTCTTATTTGAAACGCAGTATCATAATTATTTTTACCTTTTACTAACAAAATAGGCATCGCTACTAACCATATTTCACCCATTTTAGCTTTTTTTAACATATTAATCCCCCCTTCGTTTTAAATTTTTTTCGCTGAGCCCTAAATCCTTTAATAATTCTAAGGCTATATCTTCTTCATTATCATCATCTTTTTCTTCTTCATCAGTTGGAACTTTTACATTAGCACAATATTCTTGATATTCAGTCAAAGACATTCCAAGCATACTTGCGCATTCTTTTTGAGATTCGATAAATTCTTCTTCATTCATCATAAAAATTCCTCCTTTCGAAACACATGCTTTTTGTATTTCTTGATATAATTGTAACAAAAATAACATTACTTTTCAAGACTTTTTTTATAAAAAAATAAAATATTATTATAAAAATATACACATAGGTCTATAATTAGCATTTTGGTATGTAGAAAGGACAATATTTTTTTGTTTTGCTAGTTTACAATTCGGAATTTTTATGTTAAAATATAAACTAAGAGAGGTGGATTATGAATAATATTATAGGAGAAAATTTAAAAAGAATAAGATTATTGAAAAATTTATCACTTAAAGAAGCAGGAAAACTTTTTAATATGTCAAATACTATGATTATGAAATATGAACAAGGAAAAGTAATACCTGATTCTACTAAATTAATTGAATTTGCTGAAGGATATCATGTTAAAGCTACTGATATTTTGGAACATTATTCAGAAGTTAAAATGCAATTTACTAATTTTCGGAAAAGAAAAAGTTTAACTGGTAATAAATTAGAATTACTAAAAGATTTAATTCAAAGAGAGGTTTCTAAATATATTGAAGTTATGAAATTAAATAATTTAACTTTACCTAAAATAAATCTTGAAACTTATGTCTGTGATAGTTTAGAAACGGCTGAAGAAGCTTCAAGGAAATTCCGAGAAAATATAATTAAAATTTCTAATATTTTACCAATTTCTGATTTAACTAGTATATTAGAAAATTTAGGTATCTTAATTGTTCCATTAAAAAATTTAGATGAGAGATTTAAAGCTTTTGATGGCTTAAGTGAAATTGTTGACGGAATTCCAGTTATTGTTTTACCTGATAATGTTGTTGATGGAGCAAGACAAAGATTCACCATTGCTCATGAACTTGCCCACTTAGTTTTAAGATTTAAAGATACTACTCTTGATATTGAAAAATTATGTAATAGATTTGCTAGTAGTCTTTTGATGCCTAAAGAAGTTATCATTCATGAATTTGGAGCAAAACGAGATAAAATAAGTTTCTTTGAACTTGAAGCATTTAAAAATGAATACAAAGTAAGTATTCACTCTATTGTTTATAGGCTACATGATTTAGATATTATTTCAGATTATTTATACAAAAATATGTATATTAAAATCAATAAAACAATAGGTAAAAATGATGAAAGTCCTATTGCTAAAGAAGTATCATATCAATTTAGAAAGATTGTTCATAAGTTAGAAATAGATAATATTATTAGTTTAGATAAAGCATTAGAATTATTAGGAGTATCTCATGATGAATATAACAACGAAGAAAATTATTGTTGATACTAACATTTTAACTGATTTAAAAAATGCTAAAATTCTTAATAAATTTATCAAACTAAATAATATCTATCTATGTGATATAGTTAAAAATAAAGAAATAAATGAAAAAACAGGAAATCTTGATATAATCAATAAAATCAAAGTAATTAGTTGTAATAGTGAAGAATTGCTTTTAGCTTTAGACATAAAAGACAAAGAAAAGAAATTATCTATTTGTGATTGTCTTAACTTTGTGATTGCTAAAGATAATGATTGTATTTTAGCAACAGGAGATAATAAACTTAAAAATTTTGCTGAACAAAGAAACGTTCCTGTTATTAGAACATTAAAGATAATTAAACTATTAAAAGAAAAGAATATTTTATCTTCTAATGAAGCAATCAATGCTTCTAAAAATTTAATTAATAATAAAAACACACGTATTCCTTTAAAAGACATTGAAAACTTTATAGAAGAATTAAAAGAAGACTTAGTTGCTGTCTAAGTCTTTTATATACCAACAGTATTCTTATTTAATTCTAAATATTTTAAATAAGTTTCATTAAAAGTATTATATAACATAATATCCCGACCTTTAATAATATCTATTACTTTATTATTTAAATTTAACAAATAAATATCATTAAGATAAGAAGTTAATCTCTTTTCTTGGAAAGATGTTTCTAAATAAGATTTTAAGTTTAAGATTAAATCATTTATCATAGTCTTAGAATTATCTATTAAATCTATTTCTAAATCTTTCGTTTTATTATCTATCTTTTCTTTATAAACACTTATTTCTAAATTAGGAGCTAAAAAACTTTTTATTTCCTCTTTCTTTGTAGTTAAAAGTCCAATTAAAGATTCATAATAAATCCTTATAAACTCCTCTACTTTTTCTTTTATTTCTTTTTCATCTTTAAAACTTTCAACTATTTCAATAGTTTTTTTAAATAAATTTTCTTCTTGTGTTTTTAATAAATTTTCAAGTGTCAATACTAGAACTTCTAAGTTATTATCAAGATCAATGTTTAGTTTGTTTAAATAAATTTCTTTGTTTTTTACTTCTAACTGCTTTTTAATATCTTCTTCGTTCATATTTAACCCTTTCTATTTTTTAATACAATAATATAATATCAGGTTTACAGCAATTTGTCAAATGGTAATTCTTTACATGATATGCAAGAAGATTAAAAAAAATAACTTTAAGTTGTACTTAAAATTATTTATTATCAATTAAACCTTATTTTAATATATCATTAAATAGTTCATCAATATCATAATATCCTTTATATTTTTCAGGATTTTTTTTAATTTTGTTTGCTTCTTTTAAGGCTTTAATTAATTTTTTATTTGGTTTTTCTTCACCTATATTTATATTATTAGATTTTGTTTTTACTTTCATACTTCGCCTATTTCTCACTTATTTTATAAGCCATTAAGAAGCCACCCATGAAGAGAATAAAGGCAATTATTACTTCTAAAAAATGTAATGAACCACCCATTAAAGGTTTTATAATGGCAATGATTGAAGCAAGGACAAAACCTAGAACTCCAAAGTAAGTTTTGACTTCATATTTCTTTAGTAAAAATTCAATTAACTTAGCAACTAAAACGGCTCCAACTAAAATACCTATTCCAAATGCTCCTAAGATAACTATATTACTTCCAAGTAAACTAAAATCAGTTATACTACTAACTGTATCAATGATTGGTTTATAATAACCTAAAAGCATTAAAACAAATGAACCACTGATACCTGGAATAATCATGGTAGATGCGGCAATAATTCCAACTAGGAATAACATTAAGTACCCTCCTACTCCTAAATTAGTAAAGCTAACAACATGATTTCCACTACTTAAGAAAGCAAAAATCGTAACTAAACCAAAAGTTAAAGCAAAAACTAACCAATTACTTATGTTTTTCTTTTTTATTTTAACTTTTTTCCATAACATAGGAAGTCCACCTAGAATTAAACCTAAAAAGAATAAGGTTGTTGCAAATGGGAACTTATCTAAACTAAATCCTATTAATTTACTAAATAGTAAAACTGCTAAAACTAAACCTATTCCAAATGGTATTACAAATTTTAGATTTTCTTTAAAGTTCTTAAAGAAATGACTTATTATATTTATTATCTTTTCATAAATTCCTAAAGTAATCATTAACGTACCTCCACTTACCCCAGGAATTACATTGGCAAGACCTACAATCATGCCTTTTAAAACTAACATTATATTTTCTTTCATATATCTCCTTTTAATTATATTAATATCATATCATACTTATCACTTAAAACTTATTTCCTTTTACTTCCTCTATACTATCTTTAATTTTATTATACCCTTCTACATACTTTTGAGCTAAAGGAATATTTCCCATTAATTTCGCTTCTCGAAATTTAATATAGTAATGTCTCATTTGTTCTTCTGGTGTCATTCTCCGCCATTCTTCATCACTTATTATAATTGGTTCTTTTTTTATAATTTCAATCATTCTCTGTTTCCAATAATATTCAGATTTTTTATCTCCAAATTTTATAGAAAGGTCTAAAACAGACTGCAAACAATTTAATTTCTCACTTCTAGTCATATTATCTAAACCATGAATTAAATCAATTTTTACATTAGGGTTTGCCATCCGAATAACATCTATTTCTATATATTTAACATAATATGATGTATCTCCTAAATTACTTTTATCAATTTTATTATACAATGATTGAAAGGATACAAATTCTGATAACATATCTTTTTTTAATCTATCAATTGTATTTATCCCTTGTTCATTTTGTATATGACCACTTTTTAAAATATCTTGTTCAAACCTAGTAAAATATTCTAATTTAAAAAAATTGTTTTTAACACCTTGATATAAATTCTTAACTAAATTATTTTGTTCAAATTTATTTCTTTTTAATGAAACAAATCTTGAAAAATTCTCATAATCATTTAATATCATATATTTTAAATACATACAGCCTGTTTCAGTATTCCATATACTTTCTTTAGTAAAAAAATTGTAATCAAAGGAACCATCTGATTTATATATTGCTTTTAAGCAAGGAAAAATATTTAATAGATTAGGATTATTTTTTATAGTTCTATTCATTCTTGAAACATCATAATCTCCTCTTTCTAAATAATTACCTAATTCATCTTCTTTTAAAGAATTTATTGTTCTTCCTTTTGTTGAACGCATGTTCGTTACACAATTTCGTAGTAACATTTCTTTACCAGGTCCAAAATAATGTTGAATATAAAATTTTTGACATGCTTCCCAACCAACTTTGGTGGCATCAATTTCAATATCATCACTATCGTGATTACGACCATAATCACATAAAGAGTAATTCAAAACGACTTTTATTGCACTCAAGACACCTTGGTCTGAAAATGCATCTTGCTTAGACTTATAAGATTGTAATTGATGTGTAAATTCATGAAAAGCAACAATCATATAAAACGAAAAATCATTTCCTCTCTTTAAATATGGATACTCTGAGTTTTTAAAACTTTTAAAATCAAGATTAGAAAACATTTTTCTATTCATAACAGCAATATCTTTATTTCCTAAAGAGCAACCCGGACTATTGAATTGTTGATTAGCAAGAATATCTGTAAAAAATACTCTTATTGTAGTTGGTTCAAAATTCATACTATCTTCAAATTTTGGATAAGCAAAAGGTAAGTAAGTTAAAATTGCATTTTGAACTTCATATGAAGCTATCAAATCACTTCTTTTAGGTAATGCAGTAAAAATATAATTTATTAAATTATTATACTCTTTTGTATTTATTCTTTTAGTACCATAATATGCACATAATTTATTTAATTCTTTTTGAGTTAAGTCTTGATTATTTTTAATTTTTTCATTTAATTGATTTATTTCATTATTTTCTGAATTACGATTTAAAATATAAAGATTAAAATTAGGTGAGTTTAATAAATTTTTTAAATCGATATCTTTTTGTTGCAAAAAAGGATTTGTACTCATTTCAAGAGGATTATGAGATAAAATATAGTTTAAATATTCTATATAATTTTGAAATTCAATTCGACTTACTATTTTAGGATTATTCAAAAAACTTTTTAACATAAAATGGTCTAAAGACTCTTTAATTGCTAAATCTTCACCACTTATATTTATATTTTGATAATATCTATATAAATAGTTATTTGCTATTTGTTTTAATTTATTTTTATCTCTAAGTATATCAAAATAAACTTTATTGTCAAAACATGAAATAAATTCTTCATTGTAAGGCATTTTATCACCTATCCTTTTTTTATTATATCACATTTTTGTTTTGTTCAAGCATTTATACGTATTTTTTTCTAAACTTTACACCTATTTTTGTAAAGAAAATACTACTTATTCGTAGTATCCTCATTTAATAAATCAACTAAATAATAAATTGGATGTTTATCTAAGCCTTTTAAATTTAAAGTTATATGTAATCTTAAATTGTGATAACTAAAACTAAAGTTACGAGTAATACTATAAGCTTTCATGAATAATTCTTCTCCATCAATTTCTTTGGATATATCAATTGAATAGACTAGTTCCATTTTGTCTTTACTACTTATAACTTCTTCAACACCTTTATCCTTAGCAAGTTTTTCAAACCACTCTTGGTACATATAAGTAAGTATTTCTTCACTTGGTTCGCCAAATCTATCTGTAAATTCTTCTTTAACACTTAAAAGTTTTGGATAACTATCAATGGTATTAATAAGTTTATGAATTTCAATTTTTAATTCACTTTCTTTAGCATACTTATCATCAATATGGGTTGAGACATTAATTAGTGGTTTCTCGTCTTTAACCTCTTCTTCCTTAGTTTCAATTCCTTGAAGTTTCTTTATTTCATCATTTAAAATCTTTAAGTATAAATCAATTCCCATTGTATCAATGAACCCAGCCTGTTCACTTCCTAGAATATCCCCGGCTCCTCTTATTGATAAATCCCGACTCGCAATTGCATAGCCACTTCCAAGTTCTGTGAACTCTTTTAAAACATTTAACCTCTTAACAGAAGCTTCTCCTAAAACTTTATGTTCTGGATACATCAAATAAGCATAGGCAACTTTATTGCTTCTACCGACTCTTCCTCTTATTTGATATAACTGAGCAAGGCCAAATCTATCTGCATCAAGAACAATTAGGGTGTTCGCGTTTGCAATATCAATTCCGGTTTCAATTATCGTTGTTGATAATAAGATATCATATTCATGATTAATAAACTTAAGCATTCTATTTTCAAGTTCAATTTTGGATAACTGCCCATGTGCAACGACGATTCTCGCGTTTGGTACTAGTTTTTGAATTTCTAGCATCTTACTTTCAATGGTTTCAACACGATTATATAAAATAAATACTTGACCATCTCTTACCAATTCTTTATTAATGGCATCTTTTATTAATTGTTCTTGTTCATAGACAACATAAGTTTGAATGGGATATCTATTAACCGGTGGCGTTTTAATAACTGATAAAGACCTAATTCCAACAACTGACATTTGAAGAGTTCTTGGAATTGGGGTTGCGGTTAAGGTTAAGACATCAACATTAGATTTATATTCTTTTAATTTTTCTTTATGTTTAACTCCAAATCTTTGTTCTTCATCAATTACTAATAAACCTAAATCCCGAGGCCTGATATCATCACTTAATAATCTATGAGTACCAATTACTATATCAACAGTTCCCTCTTTTAATTCTTCTATTATTTCATGAGACTTTCTTGATGTTGTAAATCTATTTAATAGTTCAATTTTAACTGGGAAATTCTTAAACCTATCTAACGCATTTTGATATTGTTGATTAGAAAGAATAGTCGTTGGACAAAGATATAAAACTTGTTTACCATCATAGACTGCTTTAAACATTGCCCTGAAAGCAACTTCGGTTTTACCAAATCCGACATCTCCACATAAAAGTCTATCCATCGGCTTCTCTGCTTCCATATCTTTCTTAATTTCATCAAACGCAGTTAATTGGTCTAAGGTTGGTTCGTACATAAATTCATTATAAAACTCTTCATGATACTTTGTATCGGGAGAAAAAGCAAATCCTTTTTGCATTTCCCGTTCGGCATAAAGTCTAATTAATTTATCTGCAATATCATGAACTTTACTAATAATCCTTTGTTTATTCTTACGCCATTCTAAACTTCCTAGCCCATTAATCTTGGGAGTTACTCCTTCTTTACCAGAATATTTGCTAATTAAATCAATCTTTTCAACTGGAATATATAACTTATCTTCTCCCTTATAAAGAATTTCTAAATAATCTTTCTCTAACGAATTAACTTTTAAAGTTTTAATACCATTATAAATACCAATTCCATTTATACTATGAACAATATAATCTCCAACTTCTAATTTATTAATATTACTAATCTTGGTTGCATACTTAAACTTTGTTTTATATTTCTTCTTAGTAACTGAAACATTAAATAAATCTTTATCAGTTAGGAAAACTATATCTTGATAGACAAATCCTCTTGGGAAATCAAATTCAATTATATTGACTAAGTTATTCTTAATATTTGAAAAATTAGTTAAAACATAAGGTACTTCTAAATACTTTGTAAAGTTCTTTATTTGATAAGGTTTAAGACAAACAATTATTAGTTTATTAAGACCTAACATATCTCTTAAATAAGTATTAATAATATCAATGTTTTCATGGAATTTCGGAGCTGTTTTAATATTTAAATCATGATACTCCTTAAATTCATGATTAGGAATTAGGTTATCAATACTTAAGTAATGTAAGACTTTCTTTTTATCTAAAATATCAAGAGAATGCATATATGAGCCTTTATAGTTTAAATCATTTTCACTATATGTCTTAACTTCATCCTGCATTTTGTTATAAATATTTGCAAGCATTGTATAGTCTTTAACAACTATAATTGGGTTATCTAAATAATCTTCAATATTTCTAACATCTTTTAAGTATTTAGGTAAGTACTTTTGTTTTCTTTCAGTCTCATCTAGATTACTATAATTATCTAATAAAAACTCGGTGTAAGGGTAAATCGTTATCTCTTTAATTTCTTTAATTGACTTTTGAGTCTCTTCATCAAAGATTCTAATTGAGTCTATCTCATCTCCAAAAAACTCAAATCTAACTGGATGGTCACTGGCAACGGGAAATACATCTATGATAAAACCTCTTACTCCAACTTCACCAGTTGTTGTAACTAAGGTTTCTCTTTTATAACCTAGATTATAAAGTTTTTCGACTAAATATTGAGGGTCAATAGTATCATTTAGTTTTATTTTTAAAACATTATCTTGATAGACTTTCTTACTTGGTAAATATCTTAAATAACCCATTAAATGTGTAATAACAATTCTTTTTTTACTATTTAAAAGTTCATTTAGAGTTTCAAGCCTTGTAACCATCAAATCTGGGCTAATACTTATAGCTTCACTGGTTAAGAAATCATCCATTGGAAAGAATAAAGAATCAGGATTTAAACTTGTCATGATATTAAGTAAGTTACTAGCATCTGTTAAAGTTGGCGTAACTATTAAAATATTTCTATCTTCTTTTTGTAACAGATTATTCAAGTATAGGCAAAAAGACTCATCAGTCATTCCTGATAAGCCAAGATTATCTTTATATTTAATATTAAATAAATCAAATAAACTATTCACTTATATCTCTCCTATTATATCTTGCCATTAAATCATTAAATGGTATTTTAAAGTAATCATCTAATAACTTTATTATTATACTTTCTAATTTATTTAAAACTTCTTCTTCCTCTTTATTAAATTTACCTAATACATAATCTTTAGTATCATAATCTTTATTTTTAGATATTCCTATCTTTAATCTTTTAAAGTTCTCACTCTTTAGGTTTTCAATCGTATTTTTTATCCCATTATGTCCACCTGATGAACCATTTCCTTTTAACTTTATTCTTCCTATATCCATATCTAAATCATCATGAATTATTAAGATATCTTCTATCTTTATTTTATAATAATCCATATACTTTCTAATAACTTCACCTGATAAATTCATATATGATAAAGGTTTTAAAAAGATAACATCTTGATTATTATAAGTAGTTTTTAAATATAAGCCATTAAATTTTTCTTTAAAGTTACCTAAATTTTTCTCTTTAACAAACAAGTCTAGATACCTAAATCCTATATTATGTCTTGTCTTTTGATATTCCTCTCCCGGATTTCCTAGTCCAACAATTAATAACATTTTATCACCCTCTTTAGATGTCTTTTTAATACTATCTTATTTTAAATTATTTTTTTATCTTTAGCAAGTACTTTTTCTATATTTCTAAAACTTTAACTTTAGGTATTTCTTCTTTTTTAATAAAATTAATTCTTTTTATTAAATTAACAACACTTTCTAAATCATAAGTTTCATTTATATCAAATAATAAATTATCTTCAATTAAATTACTTTTTCTTAAATCGTCTATATTCAAAATAGTTGCATATAAGAACACTCTATGATTAAAATAACTCTTTTCTAACATATCTTTAGTTATACTATCCTTATTTTCATATATAAAATATAAATATAAAAGTGAAAGTTTTTTATAAATAATTAGTTTATCTTCTTTACTATAGATATTACTATTATTTATAACATTTTGAGTTAACTCTTCTAAATCATTTAAAGAAAAATCTTTTTTATTATCATATGTTGCTATTAAAGAATCTAAATAATTAATTAAAGTACTTGCATCTCTTACTTCATATTCTAAAGTGCATAAAAGTCTTGCTAAAAAATCTTTTAACATAAAACCATCTAGTTTACCTTCACTTGCTAATTGTTTATATTCTAAATTTAGTTTTTCATAACCTTCTGGATTTACCTTTTTAAGTTTTACCAATAATGTTTGAATTTTTAATACTAAAGATACATCACTATTATCTAATTCTTTAGTTAATTTTAATTGTTCTTTCATTTCTTCTGTTGATAGTTCTCTAGTTGCTATTTGTTCTTTTGAATATATTCTATCTAAATTTTCAGTAATCTCTTGCTTTTTCCTTACTTTTCTATTTTTTTCTTCTAATTCTTTTCTTTTTCTGGCTTCTTTTTCTGCTATTTCTTCTTCTGTCATTGGAGCAATTAAACCTTTTTGATTAAAATAAGCAAATGTTTTCTTTATATTAAAAGGTCTATATTTTCTTAAAACTTTAATACTAGTAGAAATACAAGATAAAGGCATTCTCATATTTTCTCTAAATTCAGGATATATTGTTTCTAAAAGAAATCGGTAATTCAAAGAATGTAAAAAATCATCCGTTAATTTATAATTTATTCTATCTAATTCACACTTTATTTTTTCTTCATATTTTTCTACATAGGAAATTATTCCCCATTTAATTCCAAAACTTCCAGCAGCTGTTCCAAATATTACTGCCAGCAATATTAATTCCATACCAAAACCACTCCTTAAAAACAAGCATATTATACCTTAAAAATAATAAAAAGTAAACAAAAAACTATTTACTTTAAAGAACTTTCATATCTTTTTCTTCATAATATTGTTTTAAATAAGAATATCCTTTTCCTATTTTTTCTTCGATACTTATATCTTCTTGATATATTTCTCTCTGCTTTACTTGCATTTTTACTTATTTCTTTTAGTTCAGGAAAACATTCTAAAGTATAATAATTAACATTTGCAAGGTCATCATTTTCAAAATAAGCCCATTTAATAACTTCAATATTTTCATTTCTACTCATTTCTTTAAATACTACATTGGGAATCATTATCTAAATACCTCTTAAATTAATAATTATTAAATTTCTTCTTTATTTCTTCTAAATCTAAAGAACTTATTTTGTCTTTATCATATGTAATAAATATTTTAACATTTTGCTTATTATTATAATCAAAGTCAGTTGCTGCACTATTGATGCCATCCATATCAAGTAATTCTTCTATCATACTTTTTAAGCAATATTCACAACATAAATCTTCTATAACAATCGTATCTTTATTACCATCTTTTATATGTTTATCAAAGGCAATAATAGATGGTATTTTTAAACAGTCTAAAAAGTTTAATAATTCAAGCTTTAATACCATTAAAGATATAATTGATGAATCATATTCAATATAAACTTCATCGTTATCTAAACTTGAATTTTTTACCCCATTTAAATTCATTAAATACTTAGTTAACTCATCATTAAAATAATTTGAACCATCAATTTTTATCGTTATTTTTTCCATAAATCTCACATCCTTTATTTAAATATCTCTAAAATTTCATCTTTATAAGTTAAATCTTCATTATGAACATAAATACTATCTAAGACTTTCATACCACTTTTACCATTTTTAACTGCCATAATCATGAATAATTTAGACTCTTTATCTTTATAAGGAAAGATAAACTGAATTTCTTTCGGAACTAATCTATATTTTCTTAAAGTATCAAGAATTTCTACTAATCTTTCAGTTCGATGAACCATGTAAAACTTAGCATTATCTTTTAAAAGATATAAAGCAATCTTACATAATTCATCAAGGGTTAAAGAGTTTTCATGTCTAGCTGTTGCTTTTATTTGATTTTTATTTTCTAAAGACTTATCTAATACTTTAAAATAAGGAGGATTTACTGTTATTATATCAAAAGTATCTCCTTTAAAAGTATCTTTTAAATCTTTAACATCTTTATTCAAAAAGGTTATTTGGCTTTCTTTATTATTTATTTTAATACTATCAAGTCCTAACTTATAAACTTCTTCTTGTAACTCTACTCCATAGATATGGGCATTAGTTTTTAAAGATAAAAGTAAAGGAATAGGTGCATTCCCAGAACATAAATCAAGTATCATTTTATCTCTTAAATTAACTTTTACAAAGTTAGGTAACAGGATAGATTCTAATGAAAATTTGAAGAAATCATCATCTTGATAAATCTTCAAATTCTTACCTACTATATCATTTAAAACTCTCATTCGATATAAATTTCTTCTTGAGCATGATTTTCATTTTCAAGAATGACCTTTCTGTTAAAGACATCAACACTTACGACTTTATAAATTGCATCTTTATATTTATAATCAGCACCTACTTCTGGTAATCCTTTTTTTAACACAGTATAGGTTTCATCTTCATACGATAAACAACAAAGAAGTCTGCCACATACTCCATTTATCTTAGTAGGATTTAAAGCTAACATTTGGTTTTTAGCCATATTGATAGTAACTGTATTAATATCTGTTAAAAAAGTATTACAGCATAAAAATCTACCACAAGGACCAATGCCCCCGATTTCTCTTGCTTTATCTCTAATTCCTACTTGTCTTAATTCTATTCTTGTTTTATATATCTGGGCAAGACGTCTGGCTAGTTCTCGAAAGTCAACTCGATCGTCAGCTGTAAAATTAAAAAGTAATTGTTTTCTATCAAAAGTATAATTAGCATCTAGAATATTCATTGGAACTCCTAATTCTTCAACGACTTCTCTTGCTTTAACAAATGCCTTACTACTATCTTTTAAATTTTTCTCATAAGTACTTCTATCATACTTATTTGCTACTCTTATAATTGACTTTAAAGGTGTTGCCAATGTTTCTGGTTCAATTTCATCATGAGCCTTAATAACAAAGCCATATTGTAAACCTCTTTCAGTTTCAACAATTACTTCGTCACCTACTTCTAAGCCTAAATCTTTCTTTTCAAAGTAATACATTCTTCCTTTATCTGAAAACTTAACACCTGCAACATACATCTAAATCACCTCTACTTTTGACATTTCTATAACAAATCTATCCATTAGTAAATTTAGATTTAAATTTGGAGTTACAATTAAATCATTTTTAAATCTAACAATTACTTCTAAATAAAAGATAAAATCATTAAGAGAAATATCACCTAAAGTTGTCTTTATTATATCACAAAAAGGATAATTTGGTACACTATTTATTCCATATTTTCTATTTATTTCGGAAGATATTATTACTTCTAACATATTAAATGCTTTAATTATATCATCTCTTGTTTTATAAATATCTAAAAACTTTGATTTTATATAAGGAAGACTATTTTCTTTCTCTTTAGCAAGAAAAGCTAAAAAGTTTGTTAAACTCTTAATCTCTTCTTCATTATATTCGATATTTTCTTTAATATTTAAAGTAATTAAATTACAACGAGAAAGAATAGTTGGTAAGATATTATTTTTATTTTCAGTTACTAAAATTGCATATATACCAGATTCTGGTTCTTCAATAAATTTAAGTAAAGAATTACTTGCACTTTGGTTCATTTTATCAGCATATTTAATTATATAGACTTGATTTGTATCATTAGATGATTTTAAACTTAATTCCTGTTCAATCATTTGAATTTGTTCTTTTTTAATAAATGCACCATCTGGTTCAATTATTTTTAAATCAGCATAATAGTTTTCATCGATTAAATGACAAATATTACAGTCGCGACATTTACTATTATTCGTATAATGATTTTTACAAATTAACATCTTAGCAAATGCTAAGATAATAGGAAAACTTGAAGTTATACTTGAAACTTCAAATATATAAGCATGATAAAAATTCGTTAAATTACTGGCATATTTATAAAATTCATTATCTTTAAAATCATCTAACATAAAATCACCTACAACATAAATATTTTAAGAGCAACTAACCCCATAAGTCCTGGTATATCTAAAAGACCTACCGTTATTATAGTAAAAAGATTTATTGGTATGGTAATATTAAAGGTTACAGCAATTAAGTTGTAAGCATAAAGCATAAAACCACCTAAAATAAATCTTTTTAAATATTTAAATATTATTTTCATCTAACCACCTATAAAAATTTATGAGTTTCATATTTGGATATGATATTAATTACTAAGATTTTTCCGATTATCAAAGGCTTTTTCCAAGGTCATTGGGTCAATGTATTCCATATCAGCTCCCATAGGAATACCAGATGCAAGACGAGTAACTATTACTTTTGAACCCGATAGGACACTATTGATATAAAGGGCTGTCATTTCACCTTCTAAACAAGGTTTAACAGCAATGATAACTTCCTTGAAGGTTCCTTCATTAATTCTTTTAATTAGTTTGTCTAGTTTAATATTTTCTGGATTAACTCCATCAAGAGTTGAAATAAGTCCATTTAAAACATGATAGTATCCATGATATATTCCTAGTTTTTCTATAGAAATAACACTTTTAGGGTCTTCAACGACACATAAATAATCTGGGTTTCTAAGGGTATCACTACAAAATGGACAGATATCATCTTCTGAGATATTATTACATATCTTACAATGTTTAATCTTAGTCTTGGCGTTTTTAATACAATCAGCTAAGAAGTCCGTTTGAATTTGGTCCATTCCTAAAATATGAAAAGCCATCCTTTCAGCTGATTTATCTCCAACTCCTGGAAAATATTTTAAAGCCTCGATTAAATTACTAATACTTTTAGGATACATAATTTTTAAAACATTCCAGGCATCATACTAGAATATTTACCCATCTTTTGCTCAGTCACTTTATCAACTTGACTTAAAGCATCATTTATTGCAACTTGAACCATATCCTCTAACATATCAATATCACTTAAATCAAAATCAGCATCTGGTTTGATAGTTACCTTTAAAACTTCTTTCTTACCATTTACTTTAACCGTTACAAAAGAACTTTCAGCTGTAAACTCCATCTTATCAATTTCATCTTTTGTTTTCATCATATCTTTTTGTAAGCTTTGAGCTTGCTTCATAAGGGCTTGTATATTCATATTTCCATCTCCTATTCTACTTCAATATATTCTTCCCCAAAGGCATCGATTGCCTTCTGTACTAAATTAGAGTAACATACTTCTTGCTTTTTTTCAACTTCTTTTTCAAAACTTTTAACAAGTTCTTCTGTTTCTTCCTTAACTTGATAATAATCTTTATCATTCATATGTATCTTATAACTCTTAACTTCTTCTTGAAATTCATTTTCTTCTATGATAACAATGTTATAAGTATTATTAAGTACTTTACTAATTAATTCCGTCATTAATTTAAAATCTAAATAAAGTTTATCCGTAACTGATTCATATTTTGATACTAAAATTATATTCTTATCACTTACTACTCCAACCACACAATCTTTTAAAAGTCCTGCAACTACATTATAATTTGTATCAGTTAAATAATTATCTAAATTTTTCCATTTATCAAGAACCATATTCTTTAACATTTTACTTGCCATAGCAAAGGTATTATCAATTCTTATTCTTTTAGTATTTAAATTTATTTCATATTTTGGTATCTCTTTTTGAGGTGTTATCAAAGGAGTACTTGTTTCTTCCTTTTTATTTCCCGCATCTATTTCAATTTCCTGGGAAATTGTTTTTTCCTCTTGCTTAATAAATGGTGAGACATATTCTTCTTTTTCTTCCTTTTTAGTATTACTTATATTTAAGTTATTCATGAAAGATAAAAGTTTTACTTCAACAATTATTTTTCGATTAGCTGCTTCTTTTAACATATTATAAGTTTCATTGAAACAAATAATTAAATTAGATAGTTCTCCTGGATTATAGTTTGATTCTTGAGGACTTTTAAAATGTAAAACTAATAAATCTCTTAATTCTTCTAGTAATTTCTCAATTAACTTAGAAAAATCATAACCTAAATTAGAAAAGTTGTTTATAGTTTCAATTACTTTTAAATTATCATGATTAAGAATATCTTTGATAAATTTATCCATATCAGATTTTGAAATTAAACCATTTATTTTCAAGAAATCTGATGCTGTTATTTCTTCTAAAGAATAAGATGCAAGTTTATCAAGCATTCCTAAAGCATCCCGAAGTCCACCATCTGCGTACATTGCAATTTCATGAATTGCCTCATCTGTTATCTTTATTTTTTCTAAATCCGATATTTCCCTTAATCTTTTTTCAATATTTTCTATTTTTATTCTTGTAAAATTTAAACATTGGCACCTTGAAACAATAGTTGCTGGCACCTTGTAAAACTCGGTTGTTGCAAGAATAAAGATAACATGACTAGGTGGTTCTTCAAGAGTTTTAAGTAAAGCATTGAAAGCACTTATTGATAGCATATGAACTTCATCAATTATATAAACTTTATATTTTAATTTATTAGGTACTAAATTAATCTTACTTTTTAACTCTCTTATCTCATCAACACCATTGTTACTTGCAGCATCTATTTCAATGATATCTGAAGAATTATTCTCAATATCAAGACAATTCTCACACTTACCACAAACAGAAAAATCCTCTCCTATATTTAAGCAATTAATAGTCTTAGCTACTAACTTTGCAATCGTGGTTTTCCCAGTTCCTCTTGGTCCTGAAAATAGATATGCATGAGATATTTTATTTTCTTTAATTGAATTAGTAAGAATCTTTAAAATATTCTCTTGGTCAACTACATCACTAAACTTAGTTGGTCTATATTTTCGATATAAAGCTTGATATTCCATTCTTACACCTCAACTTTCAAATATTATTATATCAAAAAATCTATTTCCTAGGAAATAAATTTACTTAATTTTACTTATTTTTTTCTCTTTGTTTTTTAAAAAACTTTTGTAATAATAAAAGACTTTCTTGACTTTTAATTCCATCTTTTATTTCTATATCTTTTAAGATTATATCAGATATTTCTTTTGTTTTCAAATCTTGATTATTAACTCCAATAACTATTCTCTTTATTCTTGATTCTTTAATTGCTGATGCACACATCATACAGGGAGATAATGTAATATAAATAGTTGTCTTATCAAGTCGCCAATCACCTAATTTCCTACTGGCATCTCTAATGGCAATTAATTCAGCATGATTAGTTATATCATGTGTTTTTTGTCTTGTATTATGCCCTATCCCAATTATTTTGTTGTCCAATACTACTACTGCACCAACTGGAACTTCCTCTTCATTTAACGCTTGTTCTGCTTCTTTTAAAGCAATATTCATATATTCTTCATCACTCATATTTTCACCTTAAAATAAAAGTGCACATAAAAGGTTAGTGTTAAGGCTGCTATTTTCCAATCCTGACCTAGTTCCGCGCCTTTTATTGCACGAATAATATTCTACTATATTTTTATTTAGAAAACAAGTATTTTTTTAAACTTTCTTACTTTTTAAATTCCATCATCGCATTATAATGGAAAGTATTATTACTGTGGTCAATATAAGAAGGTATATTTTTAACTTCCGATAATATCTTCATGAAACTTTTTAAAGATATTACCGGAGTTACAACCTTATCATCTTGCATTAAACAAACCAAATCACTATTTCTAATTGCAAGATAATAAACATCTTCACCATACTTTCTAATTATTTCATCACTCATACTATTAATTCCTGTTATTTGATAACAAACATCTTTTATCTCGCGATTTGGATTAGCTGAAATCTTAACTGTTGTTTTAATAACCTCAAGTAATAATTTTAAATAATCATCATTTATCTTTTTTCCATTATTAACATCTTTCTTGGTATAATCTGAAAGTATCTCTTCTTCTTGACTTGGTCTTTTAAATGTAGATGTAAGTTCTGGATTAAACTTCATAAGAGCTTGCTTTTCACTATCTGATAAAACATACTCTGAATCTAAGTATCCATCTTCATCATATATATTTCTTGCATTTAATTTTGCAAGAGCACTCATATAATCTCTTCCGTATTTTTCAATCAAAACTTTCCTTGCTTCTAAAAAATCTTTTTTATCTTGTTCATATTTATTTATCATACATATTCTCCTTCTAACAATTCAACTATATCAAAATCTAAGTTTAAATTCAAGGAGTTTGGTTAAAAAATACAAAAAATAGTTACTACTCAGCCTTTAAATGAAAAAAGTAGAAAAAAATTAAAAAAATAATTGAATAAATTTTTAAATATTGGTATAATGGAATCACGAGATGTGTCCTATCATGGTAAAAAGGTATTTACATCTCGTTTTTATTTTGCTATAATGTAACTACCATGATAGGAGTGGGTTATGAATAGAAATAATAAAGATTTATACAGAATGTATGAAGAAGAATTTAATAAAAATGAAAAATTAAAAAAAGAAAATCAAAACAAGAAATAGATAGATTAAGAAGTCAAGTTGAAGAAAAAAATTATTTAAATGATAAATTGACCAGCCAAGTAAATAAAAATAGTACTAACTCTTCTATTTCTACAAGTAAGGAAATTAGAAAAAATAATAAAGAAAAAACAGGAGCAAATACTTATAACTATAGAACTAAAAGTAAAAGAAAAAGTGGAGGACAACCTAATCATAAAGGAACAACTCTGACAAAAGAATACATAGAAAAATTAATAAAGCAAAATAATGTTAAGGTAAATAAGATAACCAAATATATAAATGGAAAAGAAGGAGATCCAACCAAAATAAAATATCAAATAGGAATTGAAGTAAATGTAATAGTTGATGAAATAACGATTATTCCAACTCCAACCTCTAATGAAAAATTACCAAGAGAGTTATATGGTGATGTAACATATAAAAATAGTGTAAAGGCATTAGCAACTACAATAGGAGATTATTACTGCCAAAGTTATAGCAAAACAGTAGAATTTATATATGATTTAACTGGAGGAATACTGAAGTTATCAGAAGGAAGTTTAAATAATTTCTATAAAGATTTTTCTAAAAAATCAGAAGCAACTATAAACAATATCACAACCAATATTTTAAATGGTTCATATCAACACACTGATGAAACTACAACAAGTCAAAACGGAAAAGAATCATATTATCGTGCATATGCTAATCCATCAAATGTTTTATACAAATATCATGAACGAAAAGGTGACAAACCGATTAAAGAAGATGGAATCTTAAATATATATTATGGAACAATAATATCCGATCATGAAGTAGGAATATTCAAATATGGAAAAAGTAATCAGGATTGTATAATTCATTCTGGCAGATATTGTAATGAGTTGATTCAAAATATCGAAAATATTTCTTGGGCTAATAGTTTGTTGCATCTATTATTCAAAACCGAAATTAATAGAAAAATATTAACTAAGTTTGGTAAGACAAGTTTTACTGAAGATGAAATAAATGAAATAGAAAAAGAGTATGATGATATTTTAGATTTAGCAGAAAAACAAAATGAACAAATAGAATCAACATATTGGAAAGAAAAAGCTAATACCTTACTAAAAAGGTTTAGAAAACATAAAGCAGTAACTTTATTCTATATTCATGATTTTTCAGTTCCTTATGATAACAATTTTATTGAAAGAGCTTTGAGAATGATAAAAGGAAAAACTAAAGTATCTGGTGGATTTAGAAGTCAAGAAGGTGGAATATATTTTGGTAATACAATGAGTATAATTAAAACAGCAAAATTGAGAAAATTAAATCCTTTTGATTGTATCAAAGAAGTTTTTGAAGGCAAATCATTATTTGCTTAGTTTTTTCGTGTAAATTTAAAAAGACCTAACATGAATTAGTACTTTAATTCATGTTAGGTCTTTATTTACGGCTGAGTAGTAACAAAAAATAAACTTTTATATGTCAAATTTGTGTCTAGTCTATTGACAAGATTACCAAAAATCCTATATATTATATACGTAGTCTATGTTTACTAAGACAATCTTTGTTATAGAGAGTTTCGCAGTAAACGGAATTTTATCCACAACTTACGAAACATGATTAGATAATCGAGTAGAGGAAAATAAATAAATTATTTTGCCCCTCTCACACCACCGTACGTACCGTTCGGTATACGG